>JBBQQP010000229.1:0-5992 GCA_038215675.1 Chitinophagales bacterium
ATCAAGTCGTTATACATGCGCATGAACGATGATGGAAAGACAGTGGCAGCAATGGATATTTTAGCGCCGGGTATTGGAGAAATTGTAGGCGGATCTCAAAGAGAGGAAAGGCTTGACAGACTTACACAACGCATGGAAGAAATGCATATTCCGGCGGAAGAGATGAACTGGTACCTGGATACCCGAAGATTTGGTGCTTGTCCGCATGCGGGCTTTGGCCTTGGCTTTGAGCGCCTCGTACAGTTTGTAACCGGTATGGGAAATATCAGGGATGTAATACCTTTCCCACGCTACCCAAAGAGTGCTGAGTTTTAAGAAGTAAAATTTTATCCATTTACAGTTGCAGAAAAAACGGATTTTTTTTTAAAATAAAAAGCCTTCAACAGAAATAAACGTTGAAGGCTTTTTTCATCAAAAATTTTCCGGGCTTATATATTCAATCCGCCGCAGGCACTGATTACCTGGCCGGTAATATAGCTGCTCATATCACTTGCTAAAAACAATGTTACATTGGCAATGTCTTCTGCGGTGGCAAATCTTCCCAATGGAATACCTGCTTTATATTTATCGGCTGCATCCCCTGTTTTTAAATAACTGGTCATATCAGTTTCTACAAAACCCGGTGCAATTGAATTGCAACGGATATTGCGGCTGCCCAATTCTTTCGCTACACTTTTTGTAAAACCAATTACACCGGCTTTGCTGGCAGCATAACTACTCTGGCCTGCATTTCCCATTTCACCAATCACCGAACTCATGTTGATGATCGATCCGGATCTAACCTTCATCATTGGTTTAATCACCTGTTTGGTCATGTAAAAAACACTGTTCAGGTTTACATTAATCACTTCTTCAAACTGCTCCGGCGTCATACGCAACAACAGATTATCTTTTGAAATACCTGCATTGTTTACGCAAATATCAATCTGCCCAAACTCTTTCAACACGTCATTTACAAAACTTTCGCAGGCTGCATAATTGCCCGCATTGCTTTGATAAGCTTTTGCTTTCACTCCATGGGCAATCAGTTTTTCTTCCAATGCCTTTGCCTTTTCAGCACTGCTGTCGCTGATATAAGTAAAAGCTACATTGGCACCTTGTTCCGCAAATTTGATGGCAACGGCTTCTCCGATACCCCGGGCACCTCCGGTTACAATGGCTGTTTTTCCTGCTAATAATTTCATTTGATGGTATTTTCTATTTGAGTTTTAAACCAAGTCGTTTGCACAAGATGAATGGTTGCAATTTGTTGTCTTTGTATTATTCCCTTGCCATAATCCTTCGCAGGAAAAACTTTATAAAAGCTTTCAAAATCATCACTCCGAAGTAGTTCGATTATAGCTTTATAATTTTCTTTGAAATTTTTTAGTTTTTTAGCATTTTCGTTTTCCCTGTAAAATGGATACCCGCTTCTGGCTTGAATGATACCGGCGGCAATATAATCCCTTTCATCATTTTTTATCTTTGCTATATGCTGAATGTATAAATCTTTATTAAATGACTTTTTTACAGTTGCATAATATTCTTCAAGATTATCAGGATGATAAATTAAATTTTCAAATGAGTAGTAGGGTAAGACATACAAATAAGGATAATCAGTTTTAATTTGTTCCACCTCGTCATCCGAAAGATAATCCCGGTCGATTAACCCAAACTGCTGATGATTTTTTGCTTTGTGAAAGACGTCTATTTTATCAATTGCAACAAAGAAAAAAGTATTTGGGATATTTAAATCATTGTAAAAAGGAGTATCACTATTTTCTGAAAAAATTATTTTTCTCCCCTGAACCGACTTGTCAATAAAAGATTTTGAAACAGCAATTTCAAAAATCTCAAAATCATTTTTATCTCTGGGAGTCAAGACTTGCTTTTTATCAAAATCTAAATCGTCCAAATCTATTATACAACCTTTTTCACAATCTGTAGCATATTGTATAAAACCCAGTGAATGAGATGCCGTCCAAAATTGGCAATTTTCCGGAATCCAGTTTTCAATAATTTCTTTTAGAAAATTATATTGTAATAAGGTGTTTAAATGCAGATCTATTTCGTCAAAGTAATAGATGTCTTTAGCAATCTCTTTCCTGGCAATTAAATTGATTAAAATATTGAAAATTTCCTTTTCTCCTGCACTCAGCAAATTGTAATGAAAGATACTATCTCCTTTTTTGAAATTGACTTCTGCAACCTTTCCTTCCAATGGTGGTATTAATTCAATTAGCTGTAACCTGGTCCCATTTTCTTTACTAAATATTCTATCGAGTGCCTCATTGATGGGCTTAATAACTTCATCTTTTATCTGGGATTTATCATCCGTGTTTTTAAAAAATTCTTTAAGAAGTTTGCCGAATAGATGTTCCAGATCATTTTCAAAACGATCATCCCTATCAATAAAAGAATAAGGTTTATCACCATCGTTCAATACATCAATCTGCTTGCCAAGCTGCACGCTTGTTAACCTTGGAATCTGCCTTAAACTTGTTCGGCCATAGTAGGAAGTAATAGGAAAACTTACTATTTCAATTGATTGAAAAGAAGTTTTTGCAGTATCAGAAATAAACCCATTGCCAAAGTCAGCAATTATTTGAAAAGGGATTCCATTTTTTGAGTAATATTTTTCTACGTTTCCGGTAAAAGATTTAAGTCTGTAACGATTTAAAACCTCCAATGCGTCAAAAACACTACTTTTTCCACTTCCATTACTTCCGATTAACAAAACTAATTTACATCTTTCAGGAATGTCCCGAATAGTTAGATCTGTAAAGCGTTTGAAACTTTTTAGCTGGAGGCTGTTGATTTTCATATTGCTAAGTTCGCAATTAATTTTATTTCTTCCAGAATTGCCCGCTCATTGCTTAGCCTCGGCACTTTATGCTGTCCGCCTATTTTGTTTTTTGATTGCAACCATTTATTAAACGAACCCTTTGGCAGTGAACGCACGATGGGCAGCCGCAGGGCAATGTCCTTGTGGCGCTTGGCTTCATAATCGCTGTTGCTGTTTTTTAAAGCATTGTCCAGTTCTGTAACAAAATGATCCAGATTATCTGGCTGCTTATCAAACTCTATCAGCCATTCATGGGCACCGTTACTATGTTCACTAAAGTACACGGGCGCTGCGGTATAGTCATTCACCACGCAACCGGTTTTTTCTGCAGCAATGGCAATGGCTTTATCACTGTTATCAACGATCACCTCTTCGCCAAAAGCATTCATATAATGCTTTAGCCGACCGGTTACCTTTATTTTATATGGGTTGATTGAGGTAAACTGGATGGTGTCGCCAATTAAGTAACGCCACAAACCGCCGGTTGTACTAATTACCAATGCATACTGCTTACCTATTATCACTTTATCCAACCCTACCGTTTTAGCATCTTCATTTTTATATTGTTCTACCGGGAGAAACTCGTAAAAAACGCCATGCTCGGTAAAAAGCAACATCCCGTCATCATCAGGACATTGTTGCCCTGCAAAAAAACCTTCGCTTGCATTATAAATTTCCAGGTAATTTATTTTGCCTCCCATGATCTTATCAAACTGCTCCCGGTAAGGCACAAATGACACGCCACCATTCATATAAAGCTCCAGGTTTGGCCAAACTTCTTTGATATTTTTTTTTCCCTTTATCTCTAAAATTCTTTTTAATAATAACAAAGTCCAGGTAGGTACACCCGCAATGGAAGTCACATTTTCTTCGGCTGTTATTCTTGCCAGTTGTTCTATTTTATCTTCCCATTCATCCAGCAATGCAATGCTTAATTCCGGCGTTCGAAGCCACTGTCCCCAGAAAGGTGTATTCTGCATCAGCACGGCACTCAAATCGCCGTACTGAATTTCTTCATTCATTCTATTCAGTTGGTGACTGCCCCCAATTACCAGCCCTTTACCCGTCAATAAATCGCTGCCCGGAAAATTTTTATAGTAGAACGTGAGTACATCTTTGGTGGCCTTAAAGTGGTTTTCCTGCAAGCTTTCATCGCTGATGGGGATGAATTTACTTTTATCAGAAGTGGTGCCGCTGCTTTTTGCAAACCAGTTAATAGGTGTATTCCACAATACATTTTCTGCGCCTTCCATCATTTTCAACACATAATGCTTAATATCATCATACTCCTGTATAGGAACTTTTTTTTTGAACTCTTTCAGTGTGAATAGCTTTGAGAAATGATACTTTCTACCGAATTCGGTGTATTGTGCAGCGGTTACCAATTCCTGCAAAACTTCCCGCTGTACGGCAACAGGGTGCCGGCTCCAGTTTTCAATGCGCCAGAACCGCATGCGAGCCAATCTTGATATTGCAGGAGATAGAATTTTCATTAACAATTGGCAAAATACGCAATAGTAATGAAAGATGGTAAAGCTTCCGGAATCTTTTGCTGGTGCAAAAAAGGTGAATACTTGCCAAAGTACCACTCATGGCTACATTTGTTTTAGGTATGATAAATCTTCTACGATCCCATAATTAAAACCAATTTTTTTTAAGGCCAATTAAGGTCATCCGGAAAGTCTGCCTCCACTCGTTCCCATTTTTTATTGGAGTTTATTTAAATAGATTTGACAGCTTTCAACTCAAACAAGATCTTATTCAAGGCAATTGAAGTTTCCAATGTCTGATCTGCGTAAATTTCATTAACTGCATTTAAAAGGTTCGTGTTGTCTCGGTCGTTTGCATAACTGATCACCGATTTTTCAACCTCCTTTAAAAATTTATGATACTCTTCCAGTTGCAGGTCTTCTTCTATAAAATCACTTGCTGAACCAGGCGCAGTGCCGGCAGTAGCAGATAACCGGTCATTTTTTATACGATCAATGTTTTCGAGACCAGCTAAAGCCCTTTCTACTTTAGTAATAAGGGTTTCAATTGATAACGACTGACCGGCAGCTTCGAGGTGTAAATAGTCTTTTCTTTTTAATTCAAAATTACGGCCCAGGTAAAGGCGGCGTACCTGTTCATCGGCAGCCAATTCCTCGGCAGTGCCATGTTTAAATATTTTACCATCAATTAGCAGGTAAGCCCTGTCGCATATAGAAAGCGTTTCGTTTACGTTGTGGTCGGTGATTAAAATGCCAATGTTTTTATATTTTAACTTTGCGATGATTTCCTGTATATCTTCTACGGCAATTGGATCCACGCCTGCAAAAGGTTCATCCAACAATACAAATTTTGGATCTACTGCCAGGGCCCGGGCAATTTCAGTCCGGCGTCTTTCGCCACCACTGAGTGTATCACCATTGTTTTTTCTTACCTGTGTCAGGCGAAATTCATCCAGCAGTCTCTCCAGCTTTTCCCGCTGCTCCAGTTTGGTGAGTTTGGTCATTTCCAAAACCGCAGTAATGTTATCCTCTACGCTCAGTTTTCTAAAAACGCTCGCTTCCTGCGGCAAATAAGCAATCCCCATTTGTGCCCGCTTATACATCGGTAGTTTTGAGATATTTAAATCTCCCAAAAAAACCTCTCCCTCGTCTGGCTTTATCAGCCCAACTACCTGGTAAAAAGAGGTGGTTTTGCCAGCACCATTTGGCCCCAGCAAACCCACAATTTCACCCTGTGTTACATTGAAAGAAACTTTATTAACGACGGTACGACTACCATAAACTTTTACCAGGTCTTTTGTTTGTATAGTTAAACTCATGATTTGTAAAAATATGTTATCTGCTTTAATTGATGTTCAATTTAACAAAGATGGGGTTTCTCAAAAGGGAATCTTTGCCGGCGGCTTTACTGCCCGTTTAGTGGCATTTAAATTAAAACTACGACCGCAAAGGTCATCAGCAGCAGGGTAGTAAACCGGGAAAGTTATCCCTGCGGCCATTGGTAAATTTTTCTCATCCAGTTTTTTATTTTAAATATAGAGGATAGATGACAATCAAAACCGGTACCGCCGAATAAACAACATCGTGGAGCAAATCAACGCCCTTACCGGCGAAAAGCAAAGGTAATTTAAGGAAAAATTTAACTTTATTCAATCAATCGAATGTTACTTTTTTTTAT
>JBBQQP010000230.1:0-5966 GCA_038215675.1 Chitinophagales bacterium
CATTTTAGTCGGTTGCATTATTTTTCAATTCCTAGGCTAAGTACGCCATAAAAATTAATACGCAAGGTGTGTAATCCCTTCAAAAATGCGGTGTAATCCGTTCAATAAAAACTACTGGGCAGTATCTGCATATTTCACAGACACGTGTTATTTATTTGCAGCGGATGGAATGCGATTATTGAAGAATCAGCATGTAGTTATGGATAAAAAATAAATACAAAAATGGTATTTATTCATGTTCCTTTATTGCACCAGCGATGCCCGATGGATTATACGCTGTATTTTTATAGGGCACCGGTGCGCCGGTTTCCTTTAGCCATTTAAATAATTTCTTTTTGAGTTGTTTTACGATTTGCCTGTTTGCAGAAGCGATGTTATTTTTTTCAGCAATATCATTTACCACATCATATAGCTCCACTGTTTCATCTTCATAATTATAAATGAGTTTATAATTTGCTTCCCGTATGGCAGAGCCGGGTTTGCCGCCCTGGTTGCTGTAATGCGGATAATGCCAATATAGTTGGCGCTTCTGATACTTTCCAGGTTTTGACAATAGTCTAAAAATATCTTGCCCGTCAATACTTTTTTCTTTTTGATAATCTTCGTTTATTGCATTTGCAATGTTGGGAAAAAAGTCTGCTGTGCTTACTGGTAAATCCGATGTTGATCCTGCAATTATTTTTCCTTTCCAGTACATAATGAGTGGCACACGAATTCCACCCTCATACAACCAGCCTTTCCCGGCACGTAACGGGCCGTTGACTGTTGGGCTGCCTTCTGATGTGCTTAACCCACCATTATCAGAAGTAAAGATCACCAATGTATTATCATCTATCTCCAGCTGCTTTAATTTGTTTAATATTCTTCCGATGTTTGAATCCATGTTTTCTATCATGGCCGCATATACCGGATTGTCCTGCACCAGTCTTCTTCTCCATCCATTTTCATGCTTCATCCATGGTTCATCTTTTGCAAACCGATCCTTATTTTGAATACCAAGCCTAATTTGCTTTGCCTGATATTTTTCTATCAACACAGCCGGAGCCTGTAATGGATTATGCACTGTGTACAAAGAATACATTAAGAAGAAAGGAGCTTGTTGATTGCTATCCATAAAGGCCAGGCATTCATTGGTTAACCGATCGGTTAGATACTCTCCGGGCGGCCCATCCGTTAATGTCGGATTTTTATAAGGCGTAAAAAAGCCCCCGGTGCTGTCATTAATTCTACCAGTTGGAGAGCCTTTGCTCCAACCTCCTTTGTTGGTCAAAAAGCCCTGGCGATCCGGCCAATACGTTGCTTCTTCCCCCAAATGCCATTTGCCGGCGAAGAATGTTTTATATCCATTGCTTAACGCAAATTCACCGATTGTTTTTTCGTCCAGTGCCAACTGGTAGGCGGTGGGTTGTGCAATTAATTTTTCATAGGCCATCGCTTTGCCATCTTCCTGGCGGCCGCGTATCCAATCTGTAACGCCTGTTTTTACAGGGTACTTTCCCGTCATCATGCTTGCACGGGTTGGGCTACATACAGGACAGGTTGCATACCCTTGTGTAAAACGAATTCCGTTTGATGCCAGCTGATCAAGATTGGGTGTTTCGTAAAAAGTACTTCCGTAAGAAGATAGATCTGCCCATCCAAGATCATCTGCAAGAATGACAATGACATTGGGTCGCTGATTTTTATTTTGCGCCTGCGGGACACAACAAATAAAAAGGAAAGAAAGCGAAGTGATAAAATATTTCAACTTTAGTTTTTTTGTTATGCGTATAATTGATTCAGCTTCTTCACTAAGAAGCTGTTTAAAAATTGTTGCACCAGTTGCCATATATAATTTTAATCGCCACTAATGGCACTAACAAATACGAATAGAACCCTTTTCATAAAAAAGAAATAGTGACTACCCGTGCATTCGTGGCATAAATAAAAAATTTAAGCAGCTTCTAAAACTACAAATTCAATTAATGGAAACAACGTTTCATTTGCCTGAAATGTCCCTTCCATCTTTTACTCCTTCTAAATTGTAATTAATACCTTGGATTTACGGTTTTTCATATAATAATTTTTCTTCCGATAGCATTTGGTTCAATGCTGATCTGAATATTTATCTGACTATTTTAATAGAAACAATTTTAAAAAAGAAAAGGAACACCATGAAAAAAAAACACCTGTATTTTTAAGGGTAGAATTAAGAGCATAGCATCGTTTTTTTATGGTAATTAATTTCATGAATTGATTAAGCACCCGCATTATTTTGACGCTACTAACCTAGCTATCTAAATTCGTTTGGGCGGGTGTAAACCATGCAAAAAAGAGGTGTAAATCGCTTTTATATAATTCAACCGGCTTGTTGATTAAAGGGATATTCAAACCGGTTAACGAGTCACAAATCTTACGTAAACGCACCACGGGAAAACAGCATCAAAGTATAAATACCTAAGTGATTATTTTACGCAAATTTCAATTCCAAAATGGTTGTTATTACAAAAGGCCATTCGTATTGAATGACCTTTTGATGCTGTATAATACTACCAGCTATCACTGTACTTTTCAACTACTTCAATTTGGCATCCTTCACACACCTGAAGCCCGTATGTTCCAATCCTGTGTCCGGACTGCTTTTCATTCTTCGTGCAACACGGTAACCACTGCAGTAGGAATCGTTGCAGAGAAAACTTCCACCACGCAGCACCTTTTTTGGTGTAAAGGAATCCTCGGGATCATAACTTTTTTGTGGACCATTGGGATTTACGGTGGTGTTGTTTGCGACTGATTGATAGTAGTCGTGATTGTACCAATCACTGCACCACTCCCACACATTTCCAGCCATATCAAACAGTCCATACTTATTGCAAGCATACTTTTTTACCGGAGCATATTTTATAAATCCATCACGCTGTTCATTAAAATATGGAAACTTACCTTCCCAGCTATTTGCTTTGGGCACACCGGTATTTATATCTTCATTCCCCCAGGGATAAATATTATTGATGAGGCCACCTCTTGCAGCAAACTCCCACTCCGCTTCTGTGGGCAAACGTTTTCCTGCCCACTTGCAGTAAGCCACCGCATCGTACCAGCTAACCTGTACTACCGGGAAATTTTCTTTGCCCCTGATATTTTTACCGGGCCCTTCGGGATGATTCCAATCTGCACCCGCTACCCAGCTCCACCATTGTGAATAATTGTTTAGATCGACCGGGCCATTACCTTGCTTAAAAACCAACGATGCTGCCACCAACAAACTATCGGCTGGCTTTTGAGTACCTGGTGGTACAGTCTTTTTTAATTCTTCCCAATCGGGTTTTTGTTCCGCTGTGGTAACGTATGCCGTTGCATCTACAAATTGTTGAAACTGTGCATTGGTTACTTCTGTAACATCCATGTAAAATGCATCAAGCGTTACTTTGTGCTTTGGGTATTCATCAGGCGAGGCTTGTTTATTATCTCCACCCATGTCAAAAGTTCCACCGGGAATCAATACCATACCGGTTACAGTGCTGTCACCACTGAAAGCAACGGAAGCAGTATCCGAACCATTGCCAAATCTTGATGGAACCTGCATACAGGAAATGGCCGAGTCGTTTTCCGCCTGGACCGGCACTTTTGAGCCACCTCTTGTACAACTGTAGTTTGTGATAGCGACCGTACATAAAACAGCCAGCCAATATTTTGTAAATTTTGCCACTATGTACTTAAAATAATTGTTCTTCAAAATACGCTGTTTCAATGCTACACTATTTTTTTTTATTTTTTCCAGCATGCCTTTCATCTCCTCCACTCTGGCAGGATAAACTTCTGCAAGATTTTTAGTTTCGGCGGCATCATCCGCTAAATTATACAATTGTGGTTTAAGATCATTACCCAATTCGGTATTGGTATCCTTATTGATTTTTGGGCCTTTTGAAGGATCAATGTATTTCCAGTTATCAACAACCAAAGAGAGTGTAGCGTTAATTGATTGTTCAATGAGAAACTGACGCGGTTGTTTACTTTGATTGAGTAATACCGACAAATGATTTTTACTGTCCGAAGCCTGCCCATCTTCAACTGTAACACCTGCTAAACTTGCCAGGCTTGCATACAAATCAATCTGACTTAACAAAGCGGTATTCACTTTATTGGGTTCGATTACCCCTTTTTCAACTGTTTTGGAAGAACCGTCCCACAGCGCCTGATGCTGTTTATTTCCTTCAATGGCAAAGCTTGCCGGGATTCCGTCGTTGTAATATTCCATGATATCTACTTCGCCGTTGGCTGGCCATTTACCGGATGCGCCTAAAGTCCAGATGGCAGGCCACAGACCTGTTTGTGCATCAATTTTTGCTCGTAAATCTATTTTACCATATTGAAATCTGTGCACCCGTTACATTACCAAACTGGCTGACGTATAATCGATAAACTCCCGATTTTTTTTCGAGTTTGCACTTCCGGCAACATACTTCGGATTCGGTTTATGTTCTTTTTTGCCGATAATTACAAGATGACCATTTTCGCAAACAGCATTCTCCTGTTGATACCTTTGTGCTTCTTCATTACGTGTAAAGCCAGCTTCAAATTTCCATTTTATTGAATCGGGAGGGCCGTCTGTATTGAACTCGTCGGACCAAATTAGTTTGTATACATCTTGTTCCGGCAAAGGGATTGTTTGATTTACCTGTTCACCTGAAGCCAGTATCATTTGTAAAAAAAGGCAAAAGAAAAATTTCATAAACAAGCAATTTAGCGGTGCCTTATATTTTCACCAACTTATTGTATAGTAGTGAAGTTAAAGTAGTAAAAGTTAGCCAGAGAAACCATAAGTTCAGGAATGGGGTATAATATATTTAGATAGTTGAAAGCGGTTACAAAACTTAATTGCCGTTGACAAACCGCTTATTTAAACAAAACTGATTAAAAAATGAACATCTGATTAAAAATCAAGGCTATAAAATACTGATCGTATTTGTAGCAGCTATTTTCCGATGCAAAATTTAGAAAAAATAAAATCGAGTACATCTTCGTTGGAGATATCCCCGGTGATTTCGGAAATAAAATGGAGACAATGTCGAATATCAAGGGCGAGTAAATCACCTGGGATTTGATTGTCTAGTCCGGATGAAATGTCTGATAGCGACTGGTTAACTTGCTTTAAAGCTTCATAATGGCGGGCATTGGTTACTACCACGCTTTCGGTTGCAGGCTCGTCATTTACAGTGGATGCAAACAAATTATTTTTAATTTCATCGATCCCCTCGTTATTTTTTGCAGAAATAAAAACTATGTTTTCAAACCCGGAAAATTCCTCCTTAACAAGCCTATTTGACATAGCATCCACTTTATTGCCAGCCAAAATATATTTCTTTCCAGTTTTTTCAAATTGAATGCTAATGGCTGAAAGCTCATCTTTATCCATTTGATTTACGTCAAAAATATAAAGTACAACATCAGCAGATTTCATTTTCTCCAGGCTTTTTTCAATGCCTACCAGTTCTATTATATCAGTACTATGTTCCCTTATCCCAGCTGTATCTATTAAACGGAATAGAATACCTTTAATATTGATCACCTCTTCTATCGTATCCCTTGTAGTACCAGCGATTTCACTTACGATGGCCCTGTCTTCATTTAACAGGGTATTTAACAACGTACTCTTCCCGGCATTGGGTTTTCCAATAATGGCAACGCTTACACCATTTTTAATAACATTGCCTAACTGGA
The DNA here is from genome assembly GCA_038215675.1 of Chitinophagales bacterium. Lineage (GTDB taxonomy): Bacteria > Bacteroidota > Bacteroidia > Chitinophagales > Chitinophagaceae > Ferruginibacter. The sequence goes on from JBBQQP010000230.1 coordinate 5,701, forward strand.
ATGACTGTAATAACTGGTCTGTGGTAATTTGTGCCGATTGAATAATAGCGTAAAATTGTTTGCGGTCTGCGAACTCTACATCCTCCTGGCTAAAATCAAGTTCCAATTCAATTAATGCGGAAAACCCAATTAACTGCTCCCGTAATTTTTTTAACACCGAGCTAAATCCTCCACGGATATTATTCAATGCCGTTTTTTGAGAAGCGGCGGTATTACTTGCTATCAAATCTGCCACAGCCTCCGCCTGGGTAAGATCGAGTTTTCCA
>JBBQQP010000231.1:0-5961 GCA_038215675.1 Chitinophagales bacterium
GGCACTTAAATTTTATATTAAGACCAATTACTACATGAGCGAAAACCACAATATTTTAGGCACCTGGTTTCAGTTGTATTTTGTTGAAAACGAAGGCATGGCTTATGGATGGAAATTTGGTGGCGAAGCAGGTAAAATGATCCTGACTTTATTCAGGTTGGGAGCCGTTATCTTCGGTGTTTGGTACCTTGGCAATATCATCAAAAAAAGGCAACACACAGGCTTCATTATTTGCGCCTCACTGATATTTGCAGGTGCCTTGGGTAATTTGTTAGACAGTATGTTTTATGGGATGATATTTGAAGAAAGCGTGCAGGGAAGCTTTACTGTTGCTAAGGCATTTCCGGCTCATGGCTATGCAGGTTTTCTTCATGGCAAAGTCGTAGACATGCTTTATTTTCCCATCATTAGTGATGTTCATTTTCCAGATTGGGTTCCATTTTGGGGAGGGGAAGAGTTTTTATTTTTTAGACCCATTTTTAACCTGGCAGATGCAGCCATCTCAACGGGTGTAATTTCTATTTTGGTCTTTCAAAAAAGATTTTTTTCACCGCATGATGAGCGGGAAAAACATAGTACAATTGAAACGGGTGCCGTGGTAAACGATAATGAGCAGGTTCAATAGCAAGGTAGTACGAGCATTTATTTTAATTGGTTTTCAGAAGAAATCATAAATCATCACATATAAAAAAAGGTCTGTGCAAAACAGACCTTTTTTATTGAATAAAATTATTTTTATTGGTTACATCAAATTAATATTTTGTTTAGTTGTAGCAGCTAAAAAGTAGCATTCACATCGATTTGATTTGTTTTTTTTTCAATTTGCCTTTACAACCCGTTTACTGATGGGCGCATTTTCAAAGATGAGGCTGATGGTATAAATACCGGCTGCTAATTCATTTATCCCTTCAAGTGTAGCCTTATTGAACCCATTTGTACTTTTGTTTGTGGCTTCCCTCACCAATTTACCATAACTGTCATACAGGCGAATCAATACTTCTCCATTGTGGGGTACCATATAATCAACTGTAATTTTATGTTGATTCGGATTAGAGACACTGTTAACCATAAATCCGGTAGTTGTGTTACCCAATAAGATTGTTTTACTGTATTTAAAAAGTTCATCCTTTCCGGTCATTTTTAACCGGTAATAAACCGGTGCATCGACGATTGTTATATCAGTAAAATCATAAAACGAATTGCTATTCCTGTTCCGTGCAGCGAGACTTCCAATTTTTATAAAATGCTGACCATCTTCACTTTTTTCAATTTCGTAATGGTTAAGATTTTGCTCGTTGCTGCTATACCATTTCAGCGAATTTTTTTTATTAATCAACTGGCCGCTAAAGTTTTTTAGTTGCACATTTAGGATATACGAGCAGTCAATTATTTTCAAGCGGGTATTTTGATTGTTGTTATATGCACAAGTGCTATTGGCGAGGTTAGCTGCTGTTGTGGCTACGGCTACCCGGTAGCGGTGCCCGCTGTCAATATAGTTTGCCGTAAATGCCGGGTAGGTTGCAGTATATTGCCATTGCCCGCCGGTATACGCCGGAAACCCACTGCCACTTACACCAGTATCAAACCAGGTAGTACCACCATTGGTGCTTTTCTGCCATTTATAAAAAGTGTAGTTGGGGAAAAAACATTTCACCGTAACAGCAAAATTCACCTGTACACCATCGCAGCCCAATAGCACCGGTGTGATATTAAGATCCACGTTCGGTTCGCAGGTAGAAAGACTTACATCATCCACCGCCCAGTCGTTTCCACCACCTCCGGGCGAATTGTTGCGGATGGTCAATGTAAAAGCCGTTTGTGCGGCACCGGTTAAATAAGTAAAGCCTTTCTTCTCCCATAAGCCGGTATAAGGTAAATCTCCGGTAGTATAATAATCAATACCATCCAGCTGAAAAGTAAGATTCGGTTTTACACCCGGTTTATAAGGACCATTAAATGCACCATTGGTGGCACCAACTCCGTTGGAATCACATGCACAAAGTGAACAAATATTTCTAAACCATGCACTGAAATCATAATAGGTATTCGTGCATAAATTGGCTACATCCTGTTCTATTGCCGGACTGGTAGCATAACTTGCATTTACTACGGCCATATACCCTCCGGGCGAGCCTGGCGCAACGGCACTATTTCCTGCTGCCGGATCTGCTGCGCCGGTGTGATCCCCAATAATATCCCAGATCGTAAAAACTCTGGATGCATGTGGTTTTGAAACCCCATTGTTAGTAGCTCCGATAGCACTGCTATTATTGGCAATTCCGTAAAAGCCATCGTTGGGCAAGCCTGTCGAAAAATTTGTAAAAGCATAGCCTGGAATAATAGCAGACGCGGTGCGGTTTTGTGTGGTGCCACTTCCAAAAGTTCCGTTGTTTTCAATCACTGCATTGGAACCAACAAAATTGCTGCAGCGGCCTAAATTTTGAAATAACATAATATCGTTGCGTAAAAAATTAACCGTCATTGCAGTGGATGACTGGGTGAATCTAAATGCACCGCCCGGTAAGCTGATCTTCGTGTTAAGGCTTAAAGACGTCTTTATTTGTACCCGGAAGGATGCAACCATAATACAATAGCTTCCATAAAAAGAAGGCTTGTTATTATAAGCAATGGAGCCTGCTGTGGCTGTTGCATTCCCTGTATTGACTGCGTTCGTAGCTGTAGCGCCTAAATTGATCCGGAGGGTTTTGGTAGTATTGTCAAACATCGCCTGGTCATCACTTGCGGCATCGGTATATGCCCTAAATGTGAGGCCTTCGTTGGTTAATATTTTTAAACTGTTGGGCAGGTAAGTGAAGTTGTTGTCAATGGTATCGTTGTACCGTACCCTGGTAATGGTAGTACCTCCTCCAATAGCAATGGCCGCACGAATCTCCAATGTGTCGCCTGGTTCAAAAGTTCCGCCGGTAACGCCCTTTGAAATATTGACATAGCTCCTGCCTGTTTGAACCTGGCCGAATATGGATTGTACTTTCAACAGCCCTGTCAACATCAGGGCCAGTATCAAAAGCATACGTGGTAAATTTAGTTTCATAGTAGGGTGCTTTTTCAGAGGATTGGTACCCAAACTTACCACATATTTAGATTCCTTTTTCGCCTGAATGCTTTTTCTACATTAGGATAGAAATAATGCGACAACGGAAGTGGAGCTATCGTTAAAGCAATCAGATAAATGGTTCGAAAGAAGACGGACAGCGCCTTACATTACTGGTATTTTTTTGTAATTATAACTCCCTCGCAATAGTATTTTCATACCCATCCGTAATATTATTGAGAACAGTTTGAAATCGTTTTTGTAATAGCGGTTAGCTATACGCTGTTTTTTGGGTCAACAGTATATCACGTGCAATGCTATGAATGCAAACTGTGAAAATTTTATTATGATAAAATAACCGCAGGAATTGTGGAAAAGAATACCAATAAAAAAGAGGCACCTGCAAAGGCACCTCTTTTCATATAACATTAAAATTTAAACAAGTGCCAGCTAAGCGTGATTCGGAAGTTGTGAATGGTCAATATTTCATCACTCAACATTCATCGCTCATCACTCATCATTCATCACTCATCATTCATCACTCATCATTCATACATCACCTTAATCAATCCTCCCCACCATATTTGCCGGTATTACCCAGGCATCAAATTCTTCCGGAGTAACATAGCCCAGTTTCACTGCCATTTCTTTTAAGGTGGTTCCTTCTTTATGGGCTGTCTGTGCTATTTCGGCAGCTTTGTAATAACCAATTTTTGTGTTGAGCGATGTCACCAGCATCAGGCTGTTGTCCACATGCTTTTTTATATTGGCTTCTATCGGTGCTAAACCCACGGCACATTTATCATTGAATGAAACACAACCATCCCCAATCAAGCGGGCGCTGTGTAAGAAGTTATAAATCATCACTGGTTTAAAAACATTCAGTTCAAAATGGCCCATGCTGCCACCGATGCCGATGGTAACATCATTGCCCATTACCTGAGCCGCAATCATAGTGAGTGCTTCACATTGGGTTGGATTTACTTTGCCCGGCATGATCGAAGAGCCAGGTTCGTTGTCTGGTATAAAAATTTCGCCTATGCCCGACCGTGGGCCTGACGAAAGCATACGAACATCATTTGCAATTTTCATTAAACTAACGGCAACTGTTTTTAATGCGCCATGTGCTTCTACGATGGCATCGTGTGCAGCCAGCGCTTCAAATTTATTTTCTGCAGTAATAAAAGGTAAGCCCGTTAATGCAGCGATGTGCTTTGCCACATTTTCAGAATATCCTTCCGGTGTATTGATACCCGTGCCTACTGCGGTGCCACCCAATGCCAGTTCACTTAAATGTGCCAGTGTGTTTTTAATGGCTTTTAATCCATGCGTTAACTGAGATACATAACCGCTAAACTCTTGTCCAACGGTTAATGGGGTGGCGTCCATAAAATGTGTACGGCCAATTTTTACCACCTGCATGTATTCCTTGCTTTTGGCAGCCAGCGTATCTCTTAATTTTTCAATACCCGGGATGGTGGTTTCCATTAAAATTTTATAGGCAGCGATATGCATCGCTGTAGGAAATGTATCATTGCTGGATTGTGATTTATTCACGTCATCATTCGGGTGTAAAAACTTTTCTTTATCTGACAGGTTGCCTCCGTTCAGCACATGTCCGCGGTAAGCTACCACTTCATTCACATTCATATTGCTTTGGGTACCGCTACCAGTTTGCCACACTACCAATGGAAACCATTCAGCCAATTCTCCCGCTAAAATTTCATCACATACTTTACCAATCAGGTCTGATTTTTCTTTTGATAAAACGCCTGCATCCAGGTTGGTTAAAGCAGCCGCTTTTTTCAGGTAAGCAAAGGCTGCAATAATTTCTTTGGGCATCTTATTGATGTCCTGTGCAATCTTAAAATTATCAATACTGCGCTGGGTTTGTGCGCCGAAATAAGCATTCACAGGAACGTTTACTTCTCCCATGGTGTCTTTTTCAATTCTGTAGTCCATATTGTAAATTTTTTAGTGTTGATTAATCGCCGCAAAGGTAAATGTTGATATACACAATATGTATCTTTTTTGATTGGTTGAAGCTATGACTATCGTCATAATGATTGTTTGCCACACGGCCAGCTGATTGTTATTGTAATGGCCGAAATATTTTTTTACCTTATGAGCACAATTATAGTTACATGAAAAAAGTACTGCGCCTCTCCGGTTTCTTTTCTCCGACGTCCTGCCTGGTATGAATGGCTACAGAAAAAAGGAGTGATCACCCGGTTTCAGCCGGTCGTATTCCGGAAGGATGGTGAATGGGTTACGGGTAAAGCTACCTGCAAAAAAAAGAGCTTCATTGGTAGCGCCCTGTTTGTAAAAAATTTTTGTAAATTGATTTTTATATAACATCGTTTTCCCTGTCATCGTTGTGGGATAAGTTAAATTGTTTACTTTATTTCCATAACCATCTAAGTCATTGAAATTTATTAAAAAATAACAACATGAAAAGACGTGCGTTTGTAAAATATGCCTCATCGGTTGCGATCATACTCACCAATGGAAAACTGCTGTCTGCAGCAGACCTTACTTCTGAAGAATGGTTGAAAGCAAAAGTGAAACTGCGTTTCGTAGTTGCTTCCGACGGACATTATGGTCAAAAGGATACGGAATATGCAACGTATTTTGAAACGCTGGTAGGCCGTATTAACCAGGAGCATAAAAAAAATCCGTTTGCTTTTTGTATGATCAATGGCGATATTATACATGATGATAAAAACCATTTTCCGGCAGCAAAAGCAGCCCTCGATAAACTAAATCTAAAATATTACGTTAGCCAGGGCAATCATGATCATGTAACCCCAACAGAGTGGGAGTCGATATGGAGTATGCCGGTAAACCTTGATTTTTCGATAAAAGAAAATACCTTTTTAATAGCTACTACCTCTGATGAAAAGGGAACC
>JBBQQP010000232.1:0-5951 GCA_038215675.1 Chitinophagales bacterium
TATGAATTGGTACGAAATTAAAAATATTGATACCATCGATTCACCTGCATTGGTTATCTACAAGGAACGGGTTCTTGAGAATATCCGATTGCTTAAACAGATGGTCAATAATAATGTTGACCGCCTTCGTCCGCATGTTAAGACCAATAAAATTCCAGAGATATGCCAACTAATGCTGGATGCAGGTATTATCAAATTTAAATGCGCCACCATCGCAGAGGCTGAAATGCTGGCAATGATTGGGGCTCCGGATGTATTGCTGGCTTACCAGCCTGTAGGCCCGAAAGCGGAGCGTTTTATTAAGCTTTTAATGCAGTATCCTGCTACCCGTTTTTCTTGTCTGGTTGATAATATCCAGTCTGCAGAACATTTGTCAAAGCTGGGCATTGAAAAAAATATTTCAGTAGAAGTCTTGATAGATTTGAATACAGGAATGAATCGCAGCGGTATTGTGCCGGAAAAGGCTTCGTTGCTTTTTGAGGCAATCGAATTATTACCCTCTATAAAAGTCATCGGTCTGCATGCGTATGATGGCCAGATACACGATACAAATGTTGCGCAGCGTAAGCAAAAAGTAGAAGAAGGATTCTTCAAAGTAGTAATTCTTGCAGAAACAATTAAGGCAGTAAGTGATGCCCAATTATTTATTGTAGCTGGCGGTTCGCCTACATTTCCCATATATGCCGGACATAGTACTGTTGAGTGCAGCCCTGGAACATTTATCTTTTGGGATTGGGGATACAAGCATACCATGCCAGATGAGCCCTTTGATTACGCAGCGTTGGTAATCACCAGGGTAATATCTATCATCGACAAAAATACCATCGCAACAGATCTCGGGCATAAATCGGTTGCAGCAGAAAATCCATTCCCAAGGGTGCATTTTTTAAATGCGCCGGATGCAACACCGGTATCGCAGAGCGAAGAGCACCTCGTGTTGAAAGTGGCCAATTCAATGCTATATAAACCCGGCGACATATTGTATGGAGTTCCGGTGCATATTTGCCCAACCGTGGCCCTGTATGAAACAGCCGTAATTATCGAAAATAATTCCGCCATTGAAGAGTGGGAGGTAGTGGCAAGAAAGCGAAAAATCAATATTTAAAAATCCGTGAATTAGTACGGACTAAACTTAGTGGCCATGTTATCCGGCTAAAAAGCCTTCAAGCTGGTAGCAGCGGAAAAGCATCAATTTAAATTTGACATTGCCAGTATCGTCATTGAATTCAATCCTGCAAAATGTAATTAACGCCAAAATAGGGAGGCGCCATTTTCCTGTTTACAAAAGATAAATAACCTGCCAATGTTTACAATTGATGCACACTTAGACCTCAGTATGAATGCCATAGAATGGAATCGTGACCTGCGCTTGTCTGTGCCGGAAATTAGGAAAAGAGAAAACGGTTTGACTGATTTGCCGGGCAGGGGAGGGAATATAGTTGCATTGCCCGAATTGCGAAAAGGTAACATCGGGTTGGTGGTGGCCACCCAAATAGCCCGGTATGTAGCACCCGGCAATCTGTTGCCAGGCTGGCATTCTCCGGAGCAAGCATGGGCCGCTACACAAGCCCAGCTGGCCTGGTACAAAGCCATGGAGTCCTCCGGCGAAATGGTCATGATTAAAGATCTCCCCGGGCTTGAACAACACCTCGACCTATGGATGGAAGAAGGACCATCCAATAAAAACCCCATTGGCTATATCCTAAGCCTTGAAGGTGCAGACTCACTCGTGAATCTTGATTATTTACAGGTTGCACATGCTTATGGATTGCGTGCCATTGGTCCAGCACATTATGGTCCCGGACGGTATGCGAACGGTACCGATGCCAGTGGTCAGTTAAATGAATTGGGAATTGAATTATTGAAAGAAATGGAACGGTTAAATATAATACTCGATGCCACTCACTTATGTGATGACGCTTTTTGGGATGCCATGGAAATTTTTAACGGACATATATGGGCCAGCCATAATAATTGCAGGCAACTGGTAAATCACAACCGGCAGTTTAGTGACCCGATGATTAAGGCATTGATAGAAAAGGGGGCCGTAATCGGCGGGGCTTTGGATGCCTGGATGATGGTGCCAGCCTGGGTTCGGGGTAAATCTTTACCGGAACAAATGAAGTGCAACCTTGAAACGGTGATTGATCACATGGATCATATTTGCCAGCTTGCCGGCAATACATTGCATGTAGGGCTGGGTACCGATTTAGACGGTGGTTTCGGCAAAGAACAGAGTCCTTATGACCTGGAAACCATCGCTGATTTGCAAACCGTTCCTTCATTACTTATAAAAAGAGGATATAAAAATGCCGATATCGAAAACATTATGCATGGCAACTGGATACGGTTTTTGAGAAATGCGTGGAAGTAACAGTGGCATCTACATGATTTTTTCCTTTTAGCCAGGTATCAAACACTATTTAGTCGCCGTAGAAAAAAATAATAATTGCTGTTTTTAAATTGGAATCTACCTGTAACCTTTGTTGGTAAAGGGTTTTGTTTTTATTGAGTATTTCTTTCACTTTAATCTTGTCAAAATGTTAGTAAATTTTATTTTACAAACCTGTATTTTAAATATATTTAATAAATGGAAGCTCGTTACCAAACATTGCAAACTATATACACCATCACCCGGAATGATCCTCATCCCGCATCTTACCCATGTAGGCCAAGAGAAATTATTTTAAGGCAATTTCAGGACTGGAGCGTAATTCAGCAGCATTTAAAGTTGCTGGAGCAGGATGGATTGGTTGTAACAAAACAACTTGATACACTCATCATTACCATTACAGAGGCAGGTATTGAGAAAATTTTGTCAGAAAATTTTGATTATCTGCAATCTTAACCTGCCTCGTACAATCTATTCAGTCTTTTATTTTACATTACTTGCTCAATTATTATAGCTATATATTATGCAACAAAACAGTACGCTGAAGAAACTAGCAGAAAAGTTGCAACTCAGCGTGTCTACTGTTTCAAGAGCATTGAAAAACCATCCGGATATTTCTGCTGAAACGAAGAGAAGAGTAAACGAACTGGCAGAAGTAATGGACTACGAACCTAATAGTTTTGCCGTTCACCTGCGCAATAAAACCAGCAATATTTTTGGCATTATGGTGCCTTCTATCAACAACTTTTTTTATGATTCTTTTATTGCTGCAGTAGAGCAGGAAGCAAGGCTTCACCAGTACTCGGTACTCATTGTACAGTCTGGTGAAAGTGCCGAAGCAGAAGCTGCCAATTTAAAATTGTTAAAAACCAACCGAATCGCCGGCATATTTGTATCCATCACACTGGAGACAAAAAATATTGACCTTTTTTTAAAACTGCAAGACCAAAATATTCCCGTTCTTTTTTTTGACAGGGTGCCGGACTACGGTCTTTGTAATAAGATTTGTATGGCAGATAAAGCCGCTGCTAATATTGCAGCATTGGCATTAATAGCTAAAAATAAAAAAAACGTACTGGCATTATTCGGACACCTTAATTTGTCTATTTCCAAAAAAAGACTTCAATCTTTTCAACAAACATTCACGAGCAATTCGCCTGACGCCAACCTCATCATTGGCTTTCCGTTAAGCGTGGAAGAAGCTAAAAATATTACCTTAAAAGCTCTTGAAGATAACAATCAACCGGATGCTATTTTTTGCATGGTCGATGAAATTTTGATTGGTGCAATGCAGGCTGTTTATCAAATAGGTTTAAAAGTGCCGGAGGATCTTGCCGTTATTTCTATCAGCAACGGATTTATTCCCACTATTTATAATCCAGCAATCAGTTACGTTGAAACCAGTGGTTATAAACTGGGGAAGCTTGCTTTTAAGCGCATGATCAGTTGCGTCAAAGGCAATACATTTCTACAGGAAATAACGCTCGAATCCATGCTGGTAGAGGGTGGTTCCATGTAAAGTAATTGCTGCGGGAATACATTGATCTCCTGAAATTTCTCCCGTCATATCTTTAGTCTCAGCCTGTATTTTTCCATGATGCCAACCAATCCTATCACAAAAAAAGAAATCGCAAAAGATCTTACCAATCCACCAATGCCATGGTTTAAAAACGCTGGGTAATTAAAATGTATCAGGTTAAATATCGAATAAAGAAAATAGGGTATCAGATAACAAGTAAGCGTGCTTGTACCACCAGGCCTTATTGAATGAAACCAGATTTTTTTATCTTTTATATCAATCAACCTATCAATATTCCAAAAATGAAAATGCTGATTCCGGCACAGATAAAAACCCATCCCGGCGTAGCATGTATCTTGGAAATTCTACCTGTATAATGAATAAATTAAAATAATGAGGTTGATTAAGTATTTAATGCATCCATCAGGCTGGGATAGATTGCTGATTTTTTACTGTACTCTATTATCTCTAAAAATATGCGTTTAATAACAGCCACAATAATGTTTTTTTTTCAAATAAACACTACACCAGGCTTTATAAATTTGATTTTATCCAAATAGTAGTTGAGGCTTTTGCCAGTTAAAAAGTGCCTGAGTTGAGTTTTCTTTTAAAGATTGTAACTGACCGGAAATCGAAAATATATTTTCAATTTTTATTGGGTGAAGTTGAAGGCAAAATGAGTGTTTAGGTTAGTGGTCTTATCCCTTAAAGATCATGTGTTGCCCTGCAAAGAATAACAATAGTCAAATGCTCCAAATATTTCGTACTAAAAAAATAGCTAAAAGTAGGTATCTGTTCTAAAAATGAGCGTATTGAGTTAAGTTCATGCGTTTTAATTTTTAGGCATATATTTTTTACCAATAGGTGTTACAGGTTGGTGTTATTTTTATGAATAACCAATTATCACCAACGGAGAAAAATGCGTAGACATCGTAATTCTAAAGATCGTTTTTTCTTAAACCAATGTTTTTGCAATTTTCACTAATCTTGTAATAAGCATGCAATGGGTCGAAATAATGCAAAAAATTTGAGGTAAAAATTACGAGCTAAATACTTTATTGATTCGTGTAATTAGTGCCTTAAATTCGTGAAATAAAAGTTATGGTCTGTCAATTTAAAATTAACACATCACGAATAGTATTACTCACAAAAAATAAATATGCATCAATCAATATCCGGTGATAAAATTCTTTCGATCGACATTGGAGGGTCCTACATCAAGGCTGCATTATTAGATACTACGGGCGAGTTGCAAACAGGTTACCAGTCAATAGATACCCCTGTGTTGCCCGGCGCTAAAACGTTGATTGCCGCCCTAAAAAATCTAGCGGATAAATTTCCTGTTTATGATAAATTATCCATTGGTTTCCCGGGCTTTGTAAAGGATGGTATTGTATTTACAGCCCCAAGCCTTGCCCCCACCAAATGGCATGGAGTGGAACTGCAGAATTTGTTATGTATGGAATTTGAATGCCCTGTAAAGGTGATCAATGATGCGGATATGCAAGGGTTAGGTATTGCGAGTGGCAAAGGTTTTGAACTGGTCATTACACTGGGAACGGGCCTCGGCTCGGCGCTTTTGTTGAATGGGGTGTTGCTTCCCCATATCGAACTTTCTCAACATCCAATTCTCACCAATGTTATTTACGACAAATATATCGGTAAAAAAGCATTGGAAGATGAAGGAGAAGAGAAATGGAATGAGCGGATACGCAAGATGATTGTGGTTTTTAGGACCGTATTCAATTACGATCACCTTTATATTGGTGGTGGTAACTCTGGTAAAATTAATATCAAATTGGATAAAAATATTACGATCGTTTCAAATGAAGATGGTATCAAAGGTGGTGCAAAATTGTGGTGGGGTAATTGATTTGTTAAGGCAAATAAAGATCATTGATAAAGCGCTGATTTTTTTTAATTTACACATTCATCCAAAAATATAAAACATGCAGGAAGTAAATTATTCATTTGGTATGATTGGGCTTGGCACAATGGGGCGGAGCCTGTTATTAAATATGGCTGATCATGATTTTAAAG
>JBBQQP010000233.1:0-5931 GCA_038215675.1 Chitinophagales bacterium
TCCTGGTTATTCAATGAAATATCTCTTTGCCGCACATAACGTTGTTTATCCGCATTCACCCTTTCTTTTGGTATTGCATATTCCAGTCTGTCTGGGGCAAACAAAGTGGTGTTTTGTATGCGGATAGCCCGCTTATCTATATTATTTAAAATACCATCTAACGAGTCAATTTTTTTTACAGTAAAATCATAATCTGCGGTTGCCTTTTTTATTTTCAAGTCAATATAAAACTGGGATACTTTGTCAATTAGTGTAAAGGAAACCGGGGAAACCAGGCGCCTGTTTTTATGACTAAAATATAATTCAAGTACCCCATTCTTACTCATCTTTGCCACGATCCCTGCCTTTAATATCTCACCGCCTAAAGTGGCTAAAGCAACACTATCCTTTGGTAATTTAATCTCCTTTTCTAAAAATGAATGATGACTATTAAAATCCTGAACCAATAATTCAGTAACTGATTTATTGCCAAAAGCAGGCAACCTGGTGGTTGCAACCGATTCTCTTACAAACCTGCTTAAGGATAACTCAATAATATTGATGGTAGCCTCACTGCTAAAACTCTTTGGTGCATCGGCCAATCCAAGAATGCCACTCAGTGCATTAGTTGTAAGGGAATTTTCAGTAGTATTGGTAAGTGGAAAAATGGTTGCTTTTGCGGTGTATTCTGGTCTTATACTTCTTGCATAAAGAAATAACAACAGTGCTGTTACAATACCAGCACCCAGCATGAGCATTTTAAATCTGCCAAGTCTGATAAATATTGCTTTTATTAATTCAGTTGTAGTCACTTTAGCTTTGAATTAAAGTTTTAAAATTAAATAAGTCAATACAATCGGTATGGCAGTAGTCAACCCTTGTGTCAATGCATTGCTAATGTCTTTCCCTTCAGGTCTTTCTGGAATGGTAATGATACTACCTTCTTCCACCCTTGGATAAAAATGTGCAAAGAAAAGATTCCTGGTTCGTTTACTTCTACCGTTGGCGTACGTTACAAATACTCTTTTTCGCCAGGGTCTTACGCCAAATCCACCCGCCTTATCAATGTAGTAGGAAACGTTAGTATGTTCTTTATCGAACGTAATTTTAATGGGAGATTGCACCCTTCCCTGAACGGATACAAAGGGATTGACTTCTGGAATATAAATCACATCGTTGTCTTGCAGAATAATGTCGTGCTTCGATTCTTTATATTTTAAGGCACTGTACAAATCAATGCTGACTGGCTGATTTACCCCTACCAGCACGCTATCTGCATTGCCTGACAATCCCTTTGCAGCTGCTGCATTATTTCGATATAAAATTGCTCCACCCAGGTTTGCATTTTCCATAGTACCGCCCGCCCTTTCGATGTAAGAGGATAGCCGCTCATATTTATTTAAACGGGGATAAAATCCACTGTATTTTACGAGCCCCAGTATCTGAATATTTTCCTGCAACTGAAAGGTTGGATTCTTTCTTACAAAAATCTGATCGTATGGCTTTAATAAAATTTTTGCAGCAGCCGTATCTAATTCCAAATTGTTTTGTATGGCATATGATTTTATAATCGTACGGGTTGGTTTTAAGCCCTGTTGTGCTGAGTCGATGTCAACTATACTTGAAATTTCCAGGCGGCCATATTCTGCTGATTGTTTTAAACCGCCAGATAAATAAATCAGGTCCTGCAGCGTCATCCCGCCATATTTTTTTACCATGCCCGGCTTACGAACTTCTCCATAAATGGATACCGACTGTTGCTCTCCAAATTCACTTTTTGAAAACAATTGAATCACGTCATTGGCTTGCAACAGTACATTATAAATACTACCCGAAGGTTGACTTTCAATATCATTTAAATTCACTTCCAGCCGATCTGTTTTTAAATTGGTGGAATCACCGGCACCCCTGAAAATATAGGCCCTTGGCAAATAGGTATTTCTTGTTATCCCGCCTGCCCGATTGATAATATCAAAAAGCCGGTCGTTGTTCCTCAGTTCATATACACCGGGGTAAGCTACAGCTCCCCGCAGTTCCAGTTTGTTTACGATACCGGGATTGATCAGGTCGGCCTTCACAATATCTCCATCATTTAGTAAAAAATCCTGACCAGCCAATTTGAGTATAGCTGTTGCGTTGATGTCTCTTATCTTTTGAACTTCATTCTCTGTCCTGATTACTTTCACCCCAGAAGTAAACGCATCCGGTTTAAAGCCACCAGAAAATTGCAACAATGCCTTTATTCCTTCGTCCTTTTTTAACTGGTAATACATGGGCCGTTTAAACTGCCCGGTGGCCTGTATTTTTTTTTCAACAAATGTTACCAGCACAAAGTCATTGTTCTGCATATAAATTTTCTTACCCAAATCACCCGAGGTCAGGTATTTGTAAACATCCAACACTTCGATGATTCTACCAGCTCTTTTCACCTGTATTTCCCGCAGGTTGCCATACTCAGAAATGCCACCTGCCAGTCCAATTACATTGAAGGCATTTGAAAACGCAGACACCGTCAATGGCCCCGGATTATTCACCTCGCCACCTACATTTACATTGATGGTTCTGGGCTGCCCCAGTGTAACCTGTATGTTCGTTCCTTCAGGAACCTTGCTCCTGAATCTTGAATAAATTAATGAACGGGCTACTTCAAAAGTGAGTCCTTGCACGGTGATCTTTCCCAAACTGGCCGGAAAAATGGCACCATCCTTTGCTACTACATAATCTTCCTGGTATTCGCCGCCGCCCCATAAACTTACCACGATGTGATCGCCGACACCGATTGGATAATCCAACGGCGGAGTTGACAATTCCGAAACATCATTCATAGCCACATTTTGAAAAATATTGGCGCCATAAGTTTCATCAGGACTATAGGCACGTTGTTTTAAATTATCGGCTTGGGTGCTGTCTTTGTCCAATGATTTATTTTGCAGCTGCCTGACTATCTCCGGATTCTCTTTGTTCTTGTCTGTGCCGGTATTTTTCTTTTGATTGTTGTCTTTAAAATAGTTTTCAAAACCAGACTTGGTTAATTGCGTAGGATCGATACCGGTGGGCAACAATTCGTTTATTTGTTGCTGTGTAGGAACCGGCTGCTGACACCAGGAATTAAATGAAAGCATTGTTACAAATAGCAACAGCAGCAAACTTCTCTTCCCTAAAAAAAAATATATAAGTTGCATTTATAAACGGTTATTTTACAAAAATTTGGATTAATCAAATATAATTCTCTTTTATTTTAATGGACTTATCAATGCGGCTTCAAAGTCAGTCCAGATTTCCTTTACGATTGCTGCAACAGGCATGATTGTTTTAATCAATGCTGCCACCTGACCTATTTCTAATTCGCCTTCCTCCAAATCACCTTCAAACATTCCTTTCTTTGCCCTGCCTTTCCCCAATAAAATTTTTAATTCTTCGGGTGTTGCAAGTTTTGCTTCTGCTTGTTGTACTTCACCGTAAAATTTATTTTTTATGAGTCTAACTGGTGTCAATTGTTTTAAGGATAAAATGGTATCTCCCTCGTTGGTATTGATCACTGCTGTTTTAAAATTTTCATGGGATGAAGCTTCATTACTCGCTACAAAACGACTCCCGATCTGCACCCCTTCAGCACCCAATACCATGGCACCCAACATTTGCCTGCCGGTGGCAATACCGCCTGCTGCTATCACAGGAATGGCTACTGCATTGCAAACTGCAGGTACCAATACCAGGGTAGTAGTCTCCTCTCTTCCGTTGTGTCCACCTGCTTCGAATCCTTCAGCCACTACCGCATCGCAACCTGCATCTTCAGACTTTTTGGCGAATTTGCTGCTGCTTACCACATGCACCACAATGATGCCATGTTGTTTTAATAACGAAGTAAACGCCTTGGGATTGCCCGCTGAAGTAAAAACAATGGGAACTTTTTGCTCTATGATTATTTGAATATGCGCCTCTATATTTGGATACAAGAGTGGTAAATTAATACCAAATGGTTTGCTGGTAGCTGCTTTACATTTTATGATGTGTTCTTTTAATACCGCCGGATACATGCTGCCACTACCGATTAAACCCAATCCGCCTGCATTGCTAACAGCACTTGCCAGCCGCCAGCCGCTGGCCCAAATCATTCCGGCCTGTACGATTGGATAGTCAATATTAAAAAGTTGTGTGATCCTGTTTTTAAAAGGTTGCATTTGTTACTTTGGGTTACAATAGCGGGGTTAACTGCAAAACTCAAACTATTTTGCGTGCTAAAGGTAGCAAGTAAAGTGTTTCTATAAAAAATAAGCCCCATCACTACCCCATCACTACAGAGTTCCGCAAAGTATTGAGGTAAAATAATTCTTCCGGATTTACAACTAGAAAACATGTTTCAGCGTGTTGTCCGGAAAACATGCTTTTGAACTGGAGAACCTTTATTAACGCTGCCTTCCTATAAATGTGCTTTCCTGTCCGCAATTCCCACTTATAATCGTTATTTATTTTTTTAACTAAATGGGTAATCTTTTGTTAACGATGCATGCCCTGTTTACGACTTTCACATCATTTAAATTTAGTACGGATATCAAACTTTCTTGACGAAATTTGCCGGTTATGAATCAGCGCCAGTTATTTCTGGCCCATGTGGGCCAAACATCCGAAGCACCTTTAGCCCTGGAAATTGTGAAAGCCAGAGGCAGCACAATGTGGGATATTCACGGAAAAACATACATCGATTTGATTGCTGGCATCAGCGTATGTAATATTGGGCATAGCCATCCAAAAGTAATTGCGGCCATCAAAGCACAGGTAGATCAGTATATGCACATTATGGTGTATGGAGAGTTGGTGGAAAGTCCGCAGGTGGTATATGCAAAAGCGCTGACCGATCATTTGCCCGCGACCCTTAACTCCGTTTTTTATACTGCAAGCGGCAGCGAAGCAACGGAGGGCGCCATGAAACTTTCAAAACGATACACCGGAAGAACACAAATCATCTCTTTTAAAGATTCTTACCATGGCAGTACGCAAGGCGCTTTAAGTATTATGGGCGATGAATATTGGCGGAATGCGTTCCGGCCACTGCTACCGGATATTATGCAACTCAGGTATAATAATTTGGAGGATTTAGAAAATATAACGGAGCGAACGGCCTGTGTGGTAGCAGAAACCGTGCAGGCTGAAGCAGGTGTGTTGGTGCCACAAAATGGATGGCTATCAGCCTTGCGCAAACGCTGCACCGCGACAGGCACATTGCTCGTACTGGATGAAATACAATGTGCCTTTGGTCGAAACGGATGGCTCTTTTCTTTTGAACAATTTGGCGTGGTGCCGGATATACTTTTGTTAGGCAAAGCGCTGGGTGGAGGTATGCCACTGGGCGCCTTTGTAGCCGATAAAAAAATAATGGACACCTTAAGTCATCATCCTGTATTGGGCCATATCAACACATTTGGCGGTCATCCCGTCAGTTGTGCAGCGGGCCTGGCAGCCTTCCAGGTATTACTGGAAGAAAGACTGATTGACACAATTAAAGAAAAGGAACAGTTGTTTCAATCTTTACTCCAGCATCCTAGTATAAAAGCCGTTAGAAGTTGCGGATTAATGATTGCGGTTGAGTTTGAAAATTATGATTTCAATAAAAAAGTAATTGATGCAGTGATTGAAAAAGGAGTTTTTACCGATTGGTTTTTATTTGCCTCCAATTGTTTTAGAATCTCCCCTCCATTGGTAATTACAACCAACGAAATTAAATCAGCCTGCCACACAATCATCGAAGTTCTAAACCGGTTTAATTCCGGGAATCATTAAAAAATTGTTGTTGGTGTTCAAATCTTTGCTTTACTTTGTAATTCAAAGTACTTTCATATGAGTGATCAACAACAATCTCTGGAGGATCTGCAACACATCAAACGCATGATGGAACGAAGCAGCCGTTTTATCAGTTTAAGTGGATTTAGTGGAATTGCTGCAGGTTTGTGTGCA
>JBBQQP010000234.1:0-5878 GCA_038215675.1 Chitinophagales bacterium
GAATATACACCTAATGATGTAATATTGCAAGGTTCATCCAAAGCAATACCGAACCTGTTCTAATATGCCCACTGATCTTTCAAAATATAACAATAGCTGGTTTCAGCCCGGAAGTTTTTTAAAACGGATAATTTGGCACTATGTAAACTGCATCTTCTTTAAATCGGGTTATTTTCCTTTCTATTCCATTAAAATTTTTTTGTTGAAATTGTTTGGTGCCAAAATAGGGCAGGGGGTATTTATTAAACCGTTTGTAAATATTAAATATCCCTGGCTGCTTTCCATTGGTAATCACGTATGGATTGGCGAAAATGTATGGATTGACAACATAGCATACGTTTTAATTAAAAATAACGTTTGTATCTCACAGGGGGCTTACCTTTTAACGGGGAACCATAATTATAAAAAAACAACGTTCGATTTATTGCCAGGCGAAATTGTGCTGGAAGAAGGAGTTTGGATAGGAGCTCAGGCCATCGTTTGTCCGGGGATTACCTGTAAAAGTCATTCGATATTATCGGTAGGTTCGGTGGCCACCAGGCACCTGGAAGCCAATTTTATCTACAGTGGAAATCCTGCTGTAAAAGTTCGTGAAAGAGGTTTCGAAAAGTAGTATTTTCTTACACTATTGTCCGCCTAAAACTCTACCAAATCGCTCAAATGCTTACTGGGTGAGGGTGCTGGCCCATCTTCTTTGCAGAGGGGTTGGGGTGAGGACATGCATACTTGGTAAAGCTTTCAGACATTTAGTCGGACAACAATAATTTTCTGATATCAAAATTTAAATTTAAATCTACTTCGGGATGTCTACACTTTTAAAAGTAAATCGGTATTTTGCAGCACATTCCAAACAATCTGTTTTATCCAATATGAAAGTTTCTCTCATTACAGTTACTTATAATTCTGCTGCCTATCTGCAGGACTGTATTGGTTCTGTAATTCTACAAAGCTACCCGGATATTGAGCATATTATTATTGATGGTGTATCTACTGACGGCACGCTTGAAATTATTAAAAAATACGACAATCACATTTCCAAATGGATTTCTGAAAAAGACAATGGCATGTACGATGCCATCAACAAGGGGATTGCAATGGCAACAGGTGATATTGTTGGAATACTGAACAGCGATGATATGCTTGCTTCAAATGATGTGATAGGCGCAATAGTAGAGAGTTTTATTGATCACCAGATGGATGCAGTTTATGGAGATCTGGTGTATGTAAATAAAATCAATACGAACAAAGTGGTGCGTTGGTGGCACGGTTTAACTTACAAACGATACCGGTTCCGGTATGGCTGGATGCCGGCGCATCCTACCTTTTATCTGAGGCGTGAAATGATTGGCCAGTTTGGCGGATATGAATCGCATTACTTTACCGCAGCAGATTACGAATTCATGGCCCGCTACCTTTACCGCTACCGGATAAGTGCGATGTACCTGAATAAGTTGATTGTAAAAATGAGGGTAGGCGGTCAGAGTAATGTTACACTTAAAAGCAGACTCAGGGGAAACCGGAGAGATTACCTCGCCATGAAAAAGAATAAGATACCATTTCCTTTTCTGGTTTCGGTATTAAAACCGATTATAAAACTCCGGCAATATTATTATTCCCTGTTTCATAAATTGTAGAAGATGCCGGAAGGTTAGTGGTTGATGGTTGCTATTTTTTATTGTTTCATTGTTGTTGTTTCGAGCCATCGGATGGTTGCATTGTTTCATTTTCGCATTTTCAAATTTTCAAATTTCCAAATTGTAACTTGTATCTCTTATAAACCATGTTTAATTTTTTTAGAAAAAAGACGAATGCTGATTTAGTTCCGGCTTATCTGCCATTTCAGACGGATATCCATTCTCATATCTTGCCTGGGATTGATGATGGATCACCCGATATTGCAACATCACTTGAATTGGTAAAAGGAATTTATGATCTGGGCATTCGTAAAACGGTAGCTACTCCACATGTGATTTCGGATATGTACCGCAATACACCCGTTACCATCAATGCGGCTTTAACAGCATTGCGTACGGCAGTGAAAGAAGCCGGTATCAATATCGAAATTGAAGCGGGTGCGGAATATATGCTGGATGATTATTTCCTGAAATTATTACAGGATGAGGCACCCCTGATGACGATTCATAAAAACATTATCCTTACCGAACAATCTTACGCTTCTTCCACAGGCAGATTAAACGA
The DNA here is from genome assembly GCA_038215675.1 of Chitinophagales bacterium. GTDB lineage: Bacteria > Bacteroidota > Bacteroidia > Chitinophagales > Chitinophagaceae > Ferruginibacter. The sequence continues at coordinate 2,200 of JBBQQP010000234.1, forward strand.
GATTGCCTTCGCTATTATGACCCATGGATATCGCCCCATTATGGCACATCCCGAACGTTATTTTTACTATCATGATAATTATGAAAGTTATGCCCACCTGAAAGACATGGGCTTTTTCTTACAGGTAAATATCATGTCGCTAACCGGCTATTATGGTAAATCGGTGGCCAAGGCTGCAAAGTACCTGATGGATCAAAATATGGCCGACTTTGTAGGTACCGATATGCATCATTCCCGTCACCTCGAGGTACTACAAAAACGCGAAAACCTCGACCTGTTCAAAAAATATCTGGATAAAAGAATGTACAATGTGCTGAGTGATTTTTAAACGCTTTCTTCCAAGGTCTTTGTAGTAATGGAATATATAAAAGATGATCTGCATTATTTATCGGACTGCCGCTGCCTCGTTTTAGTTCTAATATTTTAACAGTGAGCTTCCCATGAATAGTTGTATCACCTCTTCAGCGCTTTGTAATTCATATTTTATTTTTTCATATGGCTCTGATCTACTATTGTTTATGCGCCCTTCCATGATTTTTAATGCAATCATTCCAAAAGAATAAAATGATTAAATCGCTTCCTGATTCAACCGTACAACTTCCAATTTTAAGTAAACTGTTTCCAAACATCTCCTTGTGGCCCAGGTAAAATTGAGCCTGTTGGTTAGGTTCATTTTAGGTATTTTGGTAACCTCCTTCAACGATTTCCCATTCTGTTATCAGGAGGGCTCGTGGTAAATTGAACTCCTTACCCCATTCTTCGCTGGCTAGCGTTGAAGTGGGCTTCCTTTTCTTTCGCTACACTTTTTCCCAGAATTTCAACACGTTTTCCATTTCAGAACCTACAACCAGGTAATCATTTGGTATCTCATCTTCAAGGCTATGAAAAGTGGCCAGTCTGGTTCCTACAGGTTTTTGTTGCAACAGTTTTTTCAAGTGATGGGTATAAGAATGATATAATTCGCTGGAGTAACAAACTTTGTTATCAATTTTAGTGGTAAAGTCAAAATTTTCATAAAAGGAATTGTAGAAATAAAAATGGTCATATTGCTTAAAGTCCAGTTTTGTAAAATTACCATGCAGGAAGGAAACGTTACTGATCCCAAGTTGCTTTGCTGCATTTTCTGCATGGGCCACCAGTTGTGCTCTTTGTTCTACGCCGGTGAAAACGGCACCAGGTTTATAATAGGCTGCTGCAAGGCAAAATTTACCAACGCCACTTCCAATATCCAGAATGCGTGCTTTTTTTTCGGCAGCCAGAAAATCAGTGGCCATGCGGGCAACCGCCAAGGGCGTCCAATGTTTGCCAGCCAGTGAAATGATGTCGGTAGGGTAAAGGGTGTTGAAGGTTTTGTCTGAACTAAACCATTGATCGGCTACCGGTGCAGTAGTGATTTTAGCAGAAGCGATATTTATTGCGTCTTTTTTGATGGCGATTTTTATTGAATGATTTTACCCGGAACTGTTTTTATAAAATGATTTGATAAATGTTTGCTTGTTCCTGAGGCACCGGGCTGCAAAGGTATCGCTTTAAATACGCAGTTAAAATAGGGTTGGTCAGCTTTTAGTATGCGTATTATTAAAATTCAGACCAATCCTTTCAAGGTTAATATCATGGCCCTAGTGAATCTTGTGAACATTGTCCACCAATTTTGTTTTGATGAAAGAGTTAGTGTCATGTCTCACTCTAAGAAACGTATTAATTTGTGAGTTCTCCTGGTGAGTCACAATTTGGGGATGACTCACCAGGAGAACTCATCTCTGACCAGTCAAAGTTGATACGTCACTGGTTGGTTGATGCGATCATTCAATTAAAGATTAAACAATTTGCTGCTTACAAAATATTCGCCCGGAACCGGGAGATTATTTGTGGTTCTCAATGCTTGTCACCAAAGGTTCCTTTTAAAGCGATGAACAATTTTTTGTAATTATCGTCCCTGGCAATCAATTGAATCCATTCTCTAAAACAGCCTTTTGTAATACTATCTTTCAAACCTTACCTTTGCGCCCAAAATTGGGACACCACAGGGCGGTATCCGTTGAACGAACTGCTTTCAATCCGCTGCCTTAAACCTGATGCGTGAACCACGAACCAAGTCGACAAGATGAAGTATATCAACGAAATAAACAAGCGTAAAACATTTGCCATTATATCTCACCCGGATGCCGGCAAAACGACCTTAACGGAAAAGTTCCTGTTGTTTGGTGGCGCCATCCAAACAGCCGGTGCGGTAAAAAGCAACAAGATAAAGAAGCATGCCACTTCCGATTTTATGGAGATTGAACGGCAACGTGGTATTAGTGTGGCTACCAGTGTGATGACTTTTGAGTATGATGGTCACCTCATCAATTTGCTGGATACGCCCGGCCACAAAGACTTTGCGGAAGATACATACCGAACCCTGACAGCGGTAGATAGCGTAGTGCTGGTGATTGACAGTGTAAATGGGGTAGAAGACCAGACAAGACGCCTGATGGAAGTAATTGCCATGCGCAATACACCCGTAATTGTGTTTATCAATAAAATGGATCGGGATGGTAAAAACCGTTTTGATCTGATGGAGGAAATTGAAAACGAATTAAAATTGCAATTACACCCGATGACGGTACCCATTAATAGTGGTAAAGATTTTAAGGGGGTGTACGATTTACATAAAAAAAGCCTGGTTTTATTTACAGCCGGCACAAAGGCAAATGATGAAGATGTGCTGGAGATTACCGACTTGAGCAATCCATTACTGGACGCTAAAATAGGAGAGAAGGATGCTGCCACGTTGCGGGAGGATGTGGAACTGATTGATGGTGTGTATGGCGAATTGAATACAACAGACTACCTGAGTGGTAAAACGGCCCCTGTGTTTTTTGGTAGTGCGGTCAATAATTTTGGCGTAAAAGAAATGTTGGATACGTTTATTCGCATTGCACCCACCCCCCGACCCAGGCATACGACCGAACGGGATGTGTTGCCCCAGGAGGATAAGTTTAGCGGATTTATTTTTAAGATACATGCCAACCTCGATCCCAAGCACCGGGACAGGATTGCCTTCCTGCGGGTATGTAGCGGACGTTTTGAGCGCAACAAATATTACAAACATGTTCGCCTTGAAAGGGATTTCCGGTTCAGCAATCCCTACAGCTTTTTAGCCCGGCAGAAAGAGGTGATTGAAGATGCTTATCCTGGTGATGTGGTAGGTTTATTTGATACGGGTAATTTTAAGATTGGCGATACAATGACGGAAGGGGAGCAATTTTATTTTACGGGTATTCCCTCCTTTTCTCCGGAAATTTTTAAAGAGGTGCAGAACAAAGATCCTATGAAGACCAAACAGTTGGAGAAAGGTTTGCTTCAATTAACCGATGAAGGCGTTGCGCAATTGTTTACCCAGTTTGGTGGCAACAAAAAGATCATTGGTTGTGTCGGAGAATTACAGTTTGAAGTGATCCAGTATCGCCTTTTACAGGAGTATGGCGCCTCGGTTCAAATGAATAGTTTACCTTTTTATAAAGCCTGCTGGCTTACCAGCAAAGACCCTAAAAAGCTGGATGATTTTATCCGCTTTAAACAGGCTAATATTGCCGAAGATAAAGATGGGCACCTGGTGTACCTGGCCCAAAGCGAATGGTTCCTGAATACCGAAAGACAAAATAATCCGGATATTGAATTTCATTTTACGAGTGAG
>JBBQQP010000235.1:0-5823 GCA_038215675.1 Chitinophagales bacterium
GCCCTGGTTAAGCGCAAACATTACGGCCCCTTCTACTGCTTTGTCAAAAAATGCATCGTCTTCCTGCGCTACACTTTCGAAAAATATGTTTGGACTTTTACCACCTAATTCCATTGTTACCGGAATTAGATTTTCAGAAGCATATTGCATGATCAGGCGGCCAGTAGTGGTTTCGCCGGTAAAGGAAACCTTATTGATTCTTGATGAACTTGCCAGCGGCGTCCCTGCTTCGGGGCCAAAGCCAGTTACAATATTCAACACGCCGGGTGGTAACAAATGGCCAATCAGTTCCATCAGGCACATGATGCTGGTGGGTGTTTGTTCGGCAGGTTTTACAATTACACAACATCCGGCTGCAAGCGCCGGTGCAATTTTCCAGGTAGCCATCAGCAAAGGAAAATTCCAGGGAATAATTTGTCCAACCACTCCAATTGGTTCGTGCAGATTTAAGCAAACTGTATTTTCATCGTGCTCACTCATGCTGCCTTCGTCGGCACGAATGACCGCACCAAAATAACGGAAGTGATCAACCACCAATGGTAAATCTGCCAGCCTTGTTTCACGGATGGCTTTACCATTGTCGATGGTTTCCACAACGGCAAGATATTCCAGGTTGTCTTCGATTACCTGCGCAATTTTTATCATTATATTGCTGCGGGTGGTGGCCGAAGTTTTACCCCAGGTAAGAAAAGCTTCCTGGGCGACATCTATAGCCAATTCGATATCTTTTGCATTGCCACGGGCTGCCTTCGTAAACACTTTTCCATCAAGGGGAGAGGGGTTATCGAAATACTCGCCACTGCTTGGTGCAACCCATTTGCCACCAATATAGTGCTCATATTTTTCTTTAAAAACCGGACGTGCTGCCACATTGGATATTGGGGCAACTGCTGTTGTTGTACTCATAATAGAAGCGTTTTATCGTTAAATAATGATACAATATGCAATTTTTTTTTAACAAAACATCACACGATTGTATTTTTAAATAGGACAATCGTACTTAACCAATTGTTTAAACATTAAATGTCAGGAGAATAAAATTTTTAATTTACTGAAAGCATTAAATGCGAAAACAGGAAAGGGCCTGTTAATATTGTCCTGTCTGCCATTACACATTGTAAGGTTTAAAGCAGTCACAGTTTTCATCCGGCAACGTATTTTGTAAAAGTCAGAAAGCTTACTAACTTACAACTATTGCAATGCCTGGAAAAAACACCTTACACCATATTGATCTTACGCAACCAGAATATCTGCAAACGCTTGTGGAGAACAGGCGCATTTTTAACCTGAACAATTGCAAACTAAATGTATTTGAAAGCTACCAGCAGGCATGGCGGGTGCCGTTGACCTTTAATGATTTTGTAATTCAAGCATGATCCGGGGTAAGAAAATTATGCACCTTTTTGATGATCCGGCGTTTGATTATTTCCGGGAGAAACTGTAATTGTACCGGCCAGCAAAACGATGGTAATCGATTTTCCGGAAGCAACTGCTTCAACACCTTCTCAATTCATAGCGCTTGCTATATATGCCAATTATATTACCGATACCCTCAATTACCTGAATAGTTTTTACAATGAAAGTGAAGAGAAGCACGAATGGAATTTACAATTCAATCAGTACCATCTTGACAACGACAATGAAGTGATTGACCTGATCAACAAACTGATCAGGGTTTGCAACAGCAGCGACGCTTCCAAAAATATTTATGCCGATCTTAATTTAAAAGAACTGCTCATCCGGCTGGTACAAAGCCAGCATTTGCAGCAGGTGAAAACAGAGATAAAACATAGCGGCAATAAAACCCGTTTGCAGTACGTCATTCATTTCATACAAGAGCACCTCACCGATAAAATACTCCTCACCGATCTTTGCAAAAAAGCCTACCTCAGCCGCAATCATTTTTTCAAATGGTTTAAGGAGCAATTTGGTGCAACGCCGCTTGACTATATTAATCAGGAAAGAATAAAGCTGGCCAAACAATTACTCGCTGAGCCACAAAAAACAATCGGTAATGTAAGTTCGCTGTGCGGTTTTACGGACGTGAATTGTTTTGCACGCATCTTTAAAAAAACAGAAGGGATTACGCCGGGTATGTACCAAATGCTATTATCTGAATCGGGAATATCAGCAGCAGTAGAAAATATTACCCAAACACTCCCCAAAAAGCAGCCGGCTGTAGCAGAAATCATGCTTTTACACACAATGTTTTACTGGCTGTATTCTTGTAGCGTTAGCTTTCTACACTCATTTTAAATTGAAATACCATGGACTTACATAACGAAGAGCTACCGGCAACTTTACAGGCATTTGAACTGAACGATAACCGGGAAGTTTTTTTAGCTGAGCAGGTAGTAAATACACAGGCTGAAATAACCAACTTTACCAATCGGTATTCCGGAAAACTCATTAAAGCAAAAGCTATTTTGCAGGGAAATAACCGTGCGGAAATTCATGCAGTGAGCAACGTTAAGAAGCCTAAATCTTCTATCAACGTCGTGATGATTATAGTGGTTCTTGCTTTATTGGCACTAGCGATTTATGGTTTTTCAACAGGCTGGATCCAGAATAAATTGAACCTGAATATATAATCGGTAACAACGCACTGTTACCCGGAATATTTGGCATTCATCCTTTTATTGTTACTACATATTTAGAGCCCACATTGAAACCGTCTGGTGGAATGTAGGAGCTGTTTCTTTGTGGTATAAAATTTAAGCGGGATAACCTGCCTGCCCATAGGTATTTTTGAGAATGGCATTGGGAAATAGTTGAGCGATATCCCGCATTGAGGTTACATTGCTACCAAAGAAGAGCAACCCGAAAGCTACGATCAAATTAGTAGTTATCCAGCTTGAATTTAAGGTTGTTAAACGGAATTTTAAACTGGTTTTAACTCCATATTTCGCCATTTCCCTTGTTTCCTGTAAGTCGTTTTCACAAAAGATTTTTATCCGGGATTAAATCGTAAACATTCCAATAAGATACAAAGTGGTAATGCCCCTGGTAGAAAAAGGTGAATTTACCTGCTAAAAGATGGCGGTAAATACAGGTTCGTTGCGGATAAATACCATCTTCCACAAGAAAAAATTACGGATTGTACAAAAGGGCTTAAAAACCAGGTTTTATATACGAGTGAATGCACTAAAGATTTTTGTTATCCGTTTATATAAGTTAGAAATCCGAAGAAATCAATTGAAGAAAGCTGGCATCGTTGTAACCTTCAAATATCCTACCCATGAAAAAACTTTTACCTCCTGCGGTTTTTATTTCCTCATTTACCTTAGCCGGAATGTTGTTGGCCGGAACCGTAACAGCACAGGTTGAAACCGGCAGAAGCTATGTCAACATTACAAAAGGAACTACCGGCGGCACTTTTGAGCCCGGAGATATACTTGAAATAAGGGCAGCGATTGCGGTAGGCAATAGCACCACCATTACCAATGCACGCTACAACGATAGCATTGGTCCCGATTTTGCTTTTATCCCGGGCAGTCTTAAAATCGTCACCAATGAAGGTCTTACTTTTCGGGCTTACACAGATGCTACCAGTGATGACCAGGCGGTGTTTAACAGCATCGGCAAAAATCTCCGCATTAACTTAGGCGCTACAGCAACCAACGCAGTAAGTACAGGAAACGCCGCTGCTACAGGCGGCACAATCGCATTCAACAATAAGCATCTTTTTACGGCGGCGTCTGTATTATGGTAGCTTCCTTTCGGGTACGAATTAATCCGGCGCTTACTTTTAATACCCTGGTTACTTTACCCGGAGGTGCGTTCAGGTACATCAACGGATCCGGTACAGCCGTAACGATTGGTTTTACCACCAATAAAATAATGCTGGTGGAGAATTTACCCAGTTGCAACAACTATATCGGAGCAAATGCGGTGATAGAAAACAACGGAACCTTTGGCAGTGGTACCACTCAAAACCGGAATGCCTCTGCCATTATTCCGGGTTACACCTTTGTGAATTTTAGCAGCAATCAGCCAAACGATGGCTTTTATGGCATCGCCAATAATAGCAGTGCTACCGGTGCCACCAATACGGCCGTTACGGCTTCGCATCCCTTAAGGGTGTTTAATATTTGGGATATTACTGGCGACCATACAGGTGCGGTAAACCCATCTGCCGGTAATAATCCGGTTGCACCAGGTACCAATGGCGGATATATGGCTGTGGTAAATGCCAGCTACGCTACCAGCCCGGCCATACAGCAGGTGGTTTCAAATTTATGCGCCAACAACTATTATGATTTTAGTGCCTGGTTCCGAAATATCTGTTCGCTTTGCGCCTGCGATTCAAATGGAAGATCCGCCACCAATGCCGCTTTTGATGGACCTTATAAACCAGGCGTTAAGCCGAATCTTACTTTTCAATTAGACGGAATAGATTATTACACAACTGGCGATATGCTCTATACCGGCTTATGGGAAAAAAAAGGATTTACCTATTTAACCGGCCCGGCTCAGACTGGTTTTACACTAACCATCCGCAACAATTCGCCCGGTGGTGGTGGAAACGATTGGGCAATGGACGATGTAGCCCTATCAACCTGTGAGCCAAATGTAGATCTGAACATAACCCCGGTATTGCTGGGCTGCGATGGCACGCAGGTAGATTTTAGTGTAACTGTAAAAAGCTATTTCCCTAATTATACTTTTTATAAGTGGCAGAGAAGTACGGATGGTGGCGTCACATGGATTGATACCGGTGTAACTGGTACGGAAACACCCTCTTTGGTAAACGGGCAGTACGCTTATATTGCAACCTATCCATCTTTTACAGCCCGGTATGCCGATAGCGGCAGCCGATACCGGGTAGCTGCCGCAACCACGGCAGGCAATCTTGCCAGCAATGCGTGCGCTTATACTAATAACAAGAATACAATACTTAAAATCATTGATTGCTCTACTATTTTAAATGTGAAGCTAACCGGTTTTAATGGTCGTTTGGTTAGTAAAAAAGGCCACCTGCAATGGAATACTTCGATGGAGAAAAATATAAGTCACTATGAAATTGAAAGAAGTGATGATGGGAAAAAATTTGAAAAGGCAGGACAGGTTGCAGCATTGAACCGGAGTGCAACCTCATTCTATCAGTTTACAGATACGATCGAAATGATTACAGCCGGACACTACCGGTTAAAGATGTTGGCAAAAAACGGCAATCACAAGTATAGCAATGTATTGTTGCTAAGCAATGGCAATGCGGGTTTTAGCGTGCAGAATATCACCAATCCTTTTCAAAATAATATGCAGGTGCATTATGTTTTGCCCCACTCCGGTAAAGTAACCATTCGCCTTTTTGATGGGTATGGTAGTGCAGTAATGCAATTAATTGAAAATGGAAAAGCTGGATTGAATACTAAAAAAATCGAAGGTTTAAATACACTGGCCCCGGGCATTTACATTGTGAATGTTGAATTTGAAAATGCAGCTATTAGTAAGCGGGTGGTGAAATTGAAATAAGGAAATAAATAAAGAATGTCTTGCAGGAATGCAAAGCTACAAAAGCTGAAATAGAGGTGAATGATAGCAGAATGTTTTTTTAAAAATTTGCATTGAAAGCGATCCGGGCGAATGCTATCCCGCCTTTTGATGAATTTACCTTGCAGCACTTCCCTGGAAAGCTATCTGTTTATTCCACCCCTTAGAGGCCGCCCATAACCATTGCAGATATATCCACCAAATTTTCCTATACCTGAAAGCAGGTACTTTTTATCATTGTAATTAGTGGTTTGCAGGGATATCAAAATCAATTTTTGATCATGAATTTTATGCTATCAAAATTTGCTTTCAATAATTAATTTACCAAGA
>JBBQQP010000236.1:0-5816 GCA_038215675.1 Chitinophagales bacterium
AACACACGCTGCACATTTGTCAGAATATATTACCGGTTTAAAAATAACCCATCTATGTGCCGACCTCAACATATTTGTAGAAGGCAGGGCACTGGATGACGATGGCAATGTATTGTTGAAATTTGACAATGGTGCTGCCGGTGTGCTGATGGCATCGCAGGTTGCCGCCGGTGAAGAGAATGCGTTAAAAATAAGAATTTACGGAGAAAAAGGCGGCATTGAATGGGCGCAGATGGAACCCAATACCCTCACTGTAAAATGGCTGGATGAACCTGCACAAATATTAAGAGCGGGTGGAAACTATGGCGGACGACTCTCCTCCTTTGCAGTCAGTAACTGTCGTACCCCCGGCGGTCATCCCGAAGGATACCTGGAAGCATTTGCCAATATTTATAGAAACTTTGCCACTACATTGGCTGCCAAACTGGATGGGACCGAACCATCCAAAGAAGCGCTCGATTTCCCATCGGTTGATGAGGGCGTTAGAGGAATGGCATTTATTGACAATGTGGTTGCATCGGCGCAGTCAGATTTGAAGTGGACGGAATACAAAGTTTAATCAATGAGTGATGAGTGATGAGTAGTGAGTAGTGAGTAAGAGTGATGAGTGGTGAGTCGTGAATAGTAAGTAATGGGTCGTGAGCCGTAAATGATGGGTGAGTCAATGAGTGAGTGAATGAGTACTTTTCAGTTTTAAGAAATTGATTTAATTAAAAACATTTTATTTTTCTGTTTCACTTATGCAGCATAACAATTCAAAGAAAAACCTGAGGCAGATTGGAGATCATCTATTAAGATTTACCATTTGGATTCATATACGCAAACGGCATTTACATCATTTAACAATCCGATAGCTATCGGATCATCCTCTAATCATTTGTCGTTTTCAACATTTATCTTTAATCAAACATTCATTCATTCTAAATCTACTCATTCATTCATCACTCATCACTCATCACTCATTTATTCATCACTTATCACTCACTCATCACTCATCAATCATTAAATTATGCAAACAATAAAAGGTCCCGGCATTTTTTTGGCACAATTTGCGGGCGATACGGCTCCCTTCGATTCATTACCTGCCATTTGCAAGTGGGCAAAAGAAAAAGGATTTACCGGCGTACAAATTCCCTCCTGGGATAGTCGGTTGATCGACCTTCAAAAAGCTGCTGAAAGCAAAACTTATGCAGATGAAATCAAAGGCATTGTACAGGAAGCCGGACTTGAAATAACCGAACTGGCATCCCATCTTCAGGGACAGCTGGTTGCTGTAAACCCTGCCTACGATACACAATTTGATGGCTTTGCACCCGCTGCGGTGCATGGCAATTCAAAAGCAAGAACTGCCTGGGCCGTACAACAATTGATGTATGCTGCAAAGGCATCGCAAAACCTGGGATTGACTGTTCATCCAACTTTTAGCGGATCGTTGCTTTGGCACACGGTATATCCATGGCCGCAGCGCCCTGCAGGATTGGTAGAGACCGGCTTTACCGAACTGGCGAACAGGTGGTTGCCCATCTTAAATGAGTTTGAGGAATGTGGCGTAGATGTTTGCTACGAAATTCATCCCGGCGAAGATTTGCATGACGGCACCTCGTACGAAATGTTTTTAGAAAAAGTAAACAATCACTCCAGGGCCTGCTTACTGTACGATCCTTCACATTTTGTTTTGCAATGCCTCGACTACCTGGCTTACATCGACTTCTACCATGAACGCATCAAAGCGTTTCATGTAAAAGATGCAGAGTTTAATTCAACGGGAAAACAAGGTGTATACGGAGGTTATCAAAGTTGGGTAAACCGTGCCGGCCGCTTCCGTTCGTTAGGAGATGGACAGGTTGATTTTAAATCCATCTTTAGTAAACTGGCTGCTTACGATTACAAGGGATGGGCTGTGTTGGAATGGGAATGTGCCATCAAAAATTCCGAAGATGGGGCTGCAGAGGGAGCGCCTTTTATCAAAAACCATATCATTAAAGTAACTGAAAAAGCGTTTGATGATTTTGCCGGAACCGGTAGTGATGAAGCTTTTAACCGGGCTTTATTGGGAATTTAATTGCGTGTGATAAAGTATATTGAACACATTCACCAATCTATAGAAAAAGAGCAAATATTTGAATTGGCTCTTTTTCTATGCTTTTATAACAGTACCTTCAAACACTAAAATTAATTCCATGAAAAAAATACTTGCTAATATTACTTTGCTGTTTTTATTGACTATACCGGTTTTTGCTTTTGCTGAACAAGACAAAAAAACAGGCGAATTTTACCAGATCACAGTCTATCATTTTTCAACTTTCGAACAACAACAACAAATTGAACAGTACCTGAAAGATGCGTACGTTCCTGCCTTGCACCGGCAAAAAATTAAAAATGTTGGCGTGTTCACGCTCATTGCCAATGACACCGCAAAAGACAAACGCATTTACGTGATTATTCCGGTAAAGTCGCTACAGCAGTTTGGCGAAATTACCACCCGGCTTGATGCAGACAACGACTACCAGTCTACGGGCAAACCCTATCTGGATGCCACTTACAAAACCCCACCTTACAGCAGGCTGGAGAATATACTGGCAAAGGCTTTTCCACTTGCGCCCTTTATAAATCTACCAACACTGAGCGGCCCACGCAACGAGCGGGTGTATGAATTAAGGAGCTATGAAAGTGCTACCGAAAAAATCTTCGCCAATAAAGTAAAAATGTTTAATGAAGGAGGTGAGATTGCATTGTTTAAACAATTGAATTTTAACGCTGTGTTTTATTCCTCTGTAATTGCAGGAGGTAATATGCCCAACCTAATGTATATGACCAGTTTTGAAAACATGGCCGAAAGAGATGCGCATTGGAAAAGTTTTGGTTCAGCTCCGGAATGGAAAAAAATGTCTGGACTGCCTGAGTATCAAAATAATGTTTCTAAAAACACCAGTTTTTTTCTCCGCACAACTGCTTATTCGGATTATTGATAACCGCAAAAAATACGCTTTCAATTATTAATTTCTTCCGACAGTTTATCGTTATTACAAATAAAAATTTATGCTATGCATACAAATAACCTGATAAAAAAGTGCATTCTTCTTTTAGTCGTAATAAGCAGTTTTGCCTTTACATTTAAGAAGAAACATCCTGCAGTTTTAGTTTTTTCTAAAACCAATGGATTCAGACACCAGAGCATTCCCTTTGGCGTGGAAGCGATCCGGCGTTTAGGCGATGCCAATAAATTTTCAGTAGATGCTACCGAAGATTCGCTGGCATTTACGGATGAAAACCTGGCGAAATACAAAGCCGTAATTTTCTTAAGTCCAACCGGTAACGTACTGGGCGAAGCAGAACAAAAAGCGTTGGAAAACTTCATACAGAAGGGAGGAGGATTCGTGGGGATCCACGCCGCTACCGATTGTGAATACGATTGGCCCTGGTATGTGAAAATGGTCGGCGCCAGTTTTCTTTCGCACCCGGCGCAACAAATGGCTAAACTGGTAGTTGTTGATAAGAACAACAAAGCAACCAAACACCTGCCCGAAATATGGGAGCGAAAAGACGAATGGTATAATTTCAAAAATATGAACCCCGATGTACATCCAATATTAAAAATTGATGAAACCTCTTACAAGGGTGGCAAAAATGGCGACAACCATCCGATGGCATGGTATCATGACTATGACGGTGGCAGGGCTTTTTATACCGAACTCGGTCATACCAACGAATCATTTAGTGAGCCTTTCTTTCTTCAACATTTATTAGGCGGTATTCACTACGCACTTAAGAAAAAATAAGATAACCTAACAAAAAAAATCCCCGGGAGAGCAATCTACCGGGGATTTTTTCTTGTGTATAATTAGTACAATAGCCTATTAGCTAATTAAGAATTCTGGTTCTCTTTTCCAGCTATTAAACGATTTAAAATAATTAATTGGAGCTGCAATTATGTCCCCATTGGCATCCATCTTAATTGGTTTATTAAATGTTAAAAATGAGTTTGACATAAATCTTTAAATAAAAAATACACCAATCATAAGCTCATAAATCAGATTGTTTTTTTTCTTATATAGTAAGCTCACCGAATCATTCAACCGAATGAAGCTGTATATAAATATTTCAAGATACCGTGGTGCTGCACTATGCTGATAAAAATGTTTTCATAATCCTGCAACAGTTCATTTTTGGAAATAAAATAAATGCTATATTCATTTTTTATTAACGGTTAATCAATCAATAAAAATTGCACTATGGGAGACTCCCTCCAGATTAAAAAACAAGCCAAACAATACGATGTGGTAATAGTAGGATCAGGTGCCGGTGGTGGAATGGCAGCTTATGTATTGGCCAATGCAGGTTTAAAAGTATGCCTTCTGGAAGCCGGACCTGATTACGACCCTGCTAAGAATTCATCTCAGTTAAAAAACCCATGGGAATCCCCCCGCCGGGGCGCCAGTACCAAGTTCAGGCCCTTTGGTGATTTTGATGCTTGCTATTGGGGATGGGAAATTGACGGCGAACCCTACACGCATACCGCAGGCACCAAATGGGAATGGTGGCGTGCAAGAATGGTGGGTGGGCGAACCAATCACTGGGGTAGAATTTCACTGCGTTTTGGACCAAAAGACTTTAAAAGAAAAAGTATTGATGGCCTGGGCGACGACTGGCCAATTGGCTATGAAGATATAAAGCCATACTACGATAAAATTGATCAGTTGATTGGTGTATTTGGCAGTAATGAAGGTTTGCCCAATGACCCGGATGGTATCTTTTTACCACCGCCCAAACCACGCCTTCACGAACTGTTTATCAAAAAAGCAGCGGCTGGCATGAGCGTTCCCGTTATACCATCCCGATTATCTATTTTAACCAAACAAATTAATAAGGACAGGGGGGCATGTTTTTACTGCGCCCAATGCGGACGGGCATGTAAAGTTTATGCAGATTTTTCATCTTCCTCTGTATTGATAAAGCCGGCACTGGCTACCGGTAATGTAGACCTTGTTACCAATGCAATGGCCCGTGAAGTGTTGACCAATAAAGAAGGAAAAGCTACCGGCGTATCTTATGTGAGTAAAGAGGATATGCAGGAATACCAGGTGCAGGGCAAAGTGGTTATATTAGCAGCCAGTGCCTGCGAAAGTGCCCGCCTAATGTTGAACTCAAAATCAGCTCAGCATCCCAACGGCATCGGCAATTCGAGTAATGTGGTGGGCAAATACCTACATGATTCTACCGGTGCTGCGATGGGCGGTGTATTACCCCAACTTTATGGCAGAAAGCGCTACAACGAAGATGGGGTAGGTGGTATGCATGTTTACACACCCTGGTGGCTTGATAATAAAAAACTTGATTTTCCCCGTGGTTATCACATTGAATATTGGGGTGGCATGAGCCAGCCTGCGTATGGTTTTGGTTTTGGGATGGAAGGACAAAACGGTAAAATTCCCATCAACGGAAAAACAAAAGAAGCTGGTGGATATGGAGTATCGCTGAAAGAAGATTTCAGGTATTTGTATGGTGCCGGTGTTGGGATGGCCGGCCGTGGTGAAGGTATTGCACTGGAGACAAATTATTGCGAATTAGATCCTGCGGTTGTTGATAAATTTGGTATCCCGGTTTTACGTTTCAACACCAAAAACAGTGACTACGAAATTAACCAGGCCAAGCACATGAAGGAAACATTTAGGGAAATGATGCACAATATGGGCGCCGTAATTACTTGGGGAGATGATGGCACGAAAGAAAATAATTACGGTCTTGCAAATCCCGGTAATATTATTCACGAAGCTGGTACCATACGCATGGGCAACGACCCAAAAAAATCGGCCCTC
>JBBQQP010000237.1:0-5750 GCA_038215675.1 Chitinophagales bacterium
CATTGTTGGGCTCGCTAAAGGTGCTCACTTACCCAACTGTAAAGTTTCCCATAGCCGAAATAGTTTTACCTGGCATACTAAAGTCATCTGTCATCCCCGAAAACACAATCCCCAAATTGCGGCTATTTCACTGTACGTAATGGCAAATGCTACCGGTAACAACAACGGAGTTTCCTGGCAGAATGCGTACACCAGTTTGAAGAACGCTTTAAACAATGCAGTTCCGGGTGATACCATTCGGGTTGCGCAGGGAATTTATTATACTTCGGGAAGCCCATTTAATTTAAAGGACAGCCTAGTAATATTGGGAGGATATCCAAATACTGGCAATCCAACAGACGCAGACAGGAATTATGGAATTTATCAAACCATTTTAAGCGGGGAAGCAGGGAATCCGGCGTTTCCGTTTGATAACGCTTCTACCATCGTTAACGCTAACCAGGTAAAGGATAGTACTATACTGGACGGTTTTATCATTGAAAACGGGTTTGCAAATAATACCTTGCAAGGCGTAGGCATCAACCTGGTAATGAGCAGTCCGCAAATAAAGAATTGTGTTTTCCGGAATAATAGTTCTTATAATTCCGCTTTAGGGGGCTCTTCAATTGCCTGCCAGAACAATAGTAATCCCGTAATCAGTAATTGTTTTTTTGTAAACAACCTGGATTTTATTTACAGCACCGTTTTTTCAAAACTAAATTGCCGGCCAACATTGCTCAATTGTGTTTTTGCTGCAAATGATGGACGTTTCGTGTTGTATGCCAATCAAAGCAATGTAGTAATAACCAACTGTACTTTTTTTAACAATCAAATTGGCATGTCTTATTTACCAGCTGTAGCAAAGACAGGTTTTTTATACGCAGAGAACAATTCAACCTTATCGGTAAAGAATACAATTTTTTTTAACAATAAGTTTATAACATCCACCGATAGCGCCGATATTAGTTTGGTTGGATCAACTGCAAACGTAGAAAAAAGCATTACGCAGAATTATATCACCAACGATCTGCACTTACTTTCAGTAAATCCAAATTTTAAAGACACAGCTAGAATAGCAGGGCCCGATAATTTTTATTTTACACCGGATGATGGATTACAACCCCTATTTTGTTCGCCTGCCATAAGTGCTGGCAGCAACGCCGCATTGGAAACTATTTTGACCGATATTTTGCAAAAGCCACGTGTGTTCAACGGTCAAAGCGATTTGGGCGCTTATGAATTCCAGTTTATAAACGGGGACATATTATTAAATAAGGCAAACGATTCAGTGGAAGCCAACCGGGAGTACACGGATCAAAACGGGTGGACCCATTATTACAATAATTGTTTGTTGTTATTGTCCGTAAAAAAAGCAGGTCAGCAAATTGGAACCATCAATGACGGGACATTTAAAGTGATGGTTAAAACCACGCCTGGTTATGGGATAGCCACTGGAAACAATCTATCACCGGCAAATTATGTAACGCCCGGGGTGGGATGGAATGCCCTGAACCGATATTGGACCATTCGTGCAACCAACCAGCCCGCTGATAGTTTGCTGATTCGTTTTCCATGGTCGGTGGTAGATTATGCAGATGCAACGGCGATTAATCCGTCGATCATTTTACCACAGCAACTTGTATTTTTTACGGTGGATCCTCCTTATAAGGTTTTGGGAATCGATGTTCCCCTGAGTGATTTTCAACCCTATTACAATGGAGCAATTCCTTCAACACAGACCTGGAAATACAGCTCAATTGACAGCGTACAGTATACTGAATATTACGTGAAAAAGTTAGGTGCGGGGAGCATTGGAACTGGAACAGGCTTTTTAAAGGGGCCCTTTGCTACACCAAACAATACCTGCCCCGGCATTAGTAGAACATTTATACCCTCTGTTACCGGAACTGCTTACCAGTGGCAGGTAAATAACGGAAACGGTTTTATCGATTTAGCCGATAATGTACTTTATTCAGGATCAACAACTAAGTCACTTACTCTTATTAGCCCTCCAACAAGTAATTATGGGTATATATTCAGGTGTTTGGTAACGGGTAATAGCGGTCTGGAAATTTCAAAGGAAATTATATTAAAATTTGAAACTAAATGGACAGGTGCCAGCAGCACAGCATGGAACAATTCTGCCAACTGGAGTTGTGACGCAATACCTGACGGAAATACCGATGTACAGGTTACTACAGGAAGTTTAAACAATTTGTATATCAATGTAGATGCCAGTTGTAGAAGCCTGCGTATTTTACCCAATTCGGTGATGTATCTGGGCAGGAATAGGAAGTTGATCATTACCGGCAAATAGCTAATTTAAATCTCACTAATAATGTTTTTCCTTGTGTTACGTAAAGCGTCGCTGGTAGCAATCGGGTGGTCACTGCTGGGTCAACAATATTTGAACCTGGACAACTTACCATTCGCAAATTGAACCGTCATTTTGGTTCTAATAAATACACTTGTCTCTTTCTTGCCGTTTGCAGGTATCTAAATTACCGTTGTTTTAATGCGCTTCCATTTGCTATTATTCTTTACCTTTGCGCCCATTTTAAAGATATGATAAGCGTTAATAATGTTACGTTAGCCTACGGTAAAAGGGTATTGTTTGATGAAGTAAATATCAGTTTTACAAAAGGAAATTGTTATGGTGTTATTGGTGCCAACGGTGCCGGTAAATCTACTTTTATTAAAATATTGAGTGGCGAAATTGAGCCCAACAAAGGAACGGTTGATATTACCCCGGGTGAGCGTATGGCCACTTTAAGACAGGACCAGTTTGAGTTTGATGAAGTAACGGTACTGCATGCGGTGATGATGGGTCACAAAAAGATGTGGGATATCATGATTGAAAAGGATGCGCTTTACATGAAGGAAGATTTTACCGAAGCCGATGGCATGAAAGCCGGCGAACTGGAACACCAGTTTGGCGAGATGGGAGGATACACTGCAGAAAGTGACGCAGCTCAGTTCCTGAACGAGCTTGGTGTAGAAGAAGAAATGCATCAGTTAATGATGAAGGATATTGCGGCTAACCTTAAGGTAAGGGTATTGCTGGCACAAGCTCTTTTTGGTAATCCGGATATCTTATTACTGGACGAACCGACTAATAACCTGGATGTGGAAACTATTAGCTGGCTTGAAAACTTCCTGGCAGATTACCAGAACATTGTGCTCGTAGTTAGTCATGATCGTCACTTTTTAGATGCAATATATACGCATGTAGCAGATGTTGACAAGCAAAAAATTAAAGTGTATACCGGTAACTACACTTTTTGGTACGAAAGTTCTCAGTTAGCTTCCAGGCAGGCTTCTGATAAGAATAAGAAGATGGAAGATAAAAAGAAAGACCTGCTGGAATTTATCGCCCGCTTTAGTGCAAATGCTTCCAAATCTAAACAGGCCACATCCCGTAAAAAGGCTTTGGATAAATTGGTGTTTGAAGACATTACACCAAGTAACAGGAAGTATCCGGGCATTATCTTTAAGCCGGAAAGAGAAGTGGGCAATCAGATTCTAAACGTAGAAAAATTATCGAAATCGCTGGACGGTAAACCTTTGTTCAGCAATGTAACTTTTGACATTGTGAAAGGACAAAAGATTGCATTCCTTAGCAAGAACCCTTTGGCATTAACTACATTCTTCGAAATTATCAACGGAAGAATACAGTCCGATCATGGCAAATACGAATGGGGAACAACCATTACTTCAGCCTATTTGAATAATGATAATACCGAATTCTTTACTGGAACATTGAACCTGATGGATTGGTTACGTCAATTTGTACCACCAAACACAAAAGATGTGGATGAAGATTTTTTACGCGGATTTTTGGGTAAGATGTTGTTTAGCGGGGATGAAATTTTGAAGAAAACAAACGTATTAAGCGGAGGTGAAAAAGTACGTTGCATGGTTAGTAAAATGATGCTTCAAAATCCGAATGCGGTGATGTTGGATGAACCAACGAACCACCTTGATCTGGAAAGTATTACGGCGTTCAACGATGGTATGTTAAACTTCCCGGGCGTTGTGTTATTAACAACCCATGATCACCAGTTTATGAACACAGTAGCCAACAGAATCATAGAAATTACACCTAAAGGAATGATTGACCGCCTGATGACCTACGATGAATACCTTGAAGACGACCGGGTGAAAGCACTGAAGGAAGAATTGTATAGTTAATAATAATAGCCTTGTAATGATTTTGTAATCAATGCTTTGGCACGATTTTTACATAATTAGTTTAATCAAAATAAAAGATATAATGAAAAAACAGTTTTTTTTGACGGCAATCATTGCTGTTCTTGCCATTTCGAATGTTGCGGCTCAACAAAGTAAAACTTTCAATTCTTCTGACTACCAAACAGCCGTAGGTGTTAAATTTTATCCGGGCGCTGTTTCCGTTAAGCATTTTGTAAATGACAACAATGCATTAGAAGGACTGGCTTATTTCTGGAACAGGGGTTTAAGGATCACAGGACTCTATGAAATTCATTATGACATTAATGATGTGAAAGGGTTGAAATGGTATGTAGGCCCAGGTGCGCATGTAGGGTTTTACAACAATAAAAACGGTGGCGGAACTTCTATTGGCATTGATGGGGTACTAGGTTTGGATTACAAATTTTCAGAAGCTCCAATCAATTTATCTATTGACTGGCAGCCATCTTTTGAATTTGGTAATAATTACGGAAACGGTTTTAACGGTAACTGGGGTGGTTTTGCTATCCGTTACACTTTATAAATTAATAAAATCAGTATAAAAAATATCCTGCCATTGTGCAGGATATTTTTTTGGCAAACCTGCATAGGAAATTAAATTATCTTAGCGGCCATTATTCAAGTATGGTTAGAAATGGTATCACTACTTTAATTGATTTTTTTTATCCCCCGTTTAAAAAACTAATGCCGTTGCATACATTCCGTTATGCGGCCTGCGGTGGCGCAAATGTATCTCTCGATATCAGTCTCTTCATTTTTTCTTTGTATTTCATTTTTCACAAACAAAATTTTGATATAGGATTTATTGTATTCAAACCCCATATAGCTGCTTTTTTGTTTTCCTTTATATTCACTTTCCCGATCGGCTTCCTGCTTTCAAAATACATTGTTTGGATTGATTCCAGTGTAAAAGGAAGGGTGCAGCTTTTCCGGTATTTTGTAATTGTAATGATGAATCTCCTGTTCAATTATTTTCTAATAACATTTTTTGTAGAATATCTCCATGTCTATCCAACCATTGCTAAACTACTCACAACAGTAATCGTTATCATCTTCAGTTATTTAAGCCAGAAGCATTATACATTTAAAGTAAAACACCCAAAAGTGCTCAACAAATAAAGCGAGTTTGTGCCGGGTTTAAACTTTTAGGAGCTTTTGATTTTATCACATTTACCGCAGATTATACAGCATACATCAATCGTTCGGTCAACAAAAACCTTGTAAAAAATTTTCAATTTTATAAAACGCCAGGTCCTATTGTTTTTAGAATAAAGGTCCTAATCTTCGTTGTCTTGTCACAATTAACTCAATGGTACTGCCATTTTTTCACCTCCAATCCAAATGGCACAATCATTGAATACACCTCCACGAACAATAAAAATAAATTAATCATGGGAAAGATAATTGGGATAGATTTAGGAACTACCAATAGTTGCGTATCCGTTATGGAAGGCAACGAACCAGTAGTAATTGCAAATGATGAAGGTCGCCGTACAACACCTTCTATTGTAGCTTTTCTGAAAAATGGGGAGCGTAAGGTA
>JBBQQP010000238.1:0-5742 GCA_038215675.1 Chitinophagales bacterium
TTTATTGGAGATGATCCACCTTGTTTTACGGGAATGGGGTTTCCTTTTTCGCCGGCGGCCGTTAATTCTTTTTCTTTGTTGTAAGCCGTATTTGTATAAACAGCTTTGGAATAAATGGCCAACTCTGCAGCCGTCGGTTCATCAATGATCGACAAGGTTCCTTTCATCAAACCGCCGATATATCCGTCTCTTACCTTTATCATAGTATCTCCAACATGACGCTCTACTGTTTGGTCACGCCGGAACGGATTTGGACCGGTTGGATTGGCAAAAGAAGAAAAACCTTTGCCATTGGATACCATTATTTTTTTACCGATCACTTTTATATTGGTGGGATACCAGCCAACTGGTATAAACCCCTTCGACTTACTTTTTCCAGGAACAGATACATCAAAAACAGCGAGACAATTGTTATCCGCATTGGCTACGTACAATGTTTTTTCATTGGCAGAAAGAGCCAATCCATTGGCAGTGGAACCTGCAGGCGCATCTGCAAAAAGAGCGGTGTTGAGTACTTCCGATTCAATGCGTTTTGCAATATCAATCACCGATACACTATTATCATTCGCATTGGCTACAAACAAGAGATTGCCTTTTTTATTCAGCAATAATTCGTTGGGATTGTCGCCCACTTTTATTTGAGTAATCACCGTTCTTTTCTTTGTATCAAAAAGCAATACTTTATCGCCACCCCAGATGGAGATGTACAATTCTTTTTTATCGGGCGATAATAAACAGGCGTAGGCTTCATTGCCCAGTTCAAGCTGGTAGATGGTTTTCTTTGTGGCAAGATCGATGATGTACAATGCATTGTTTTCTTTGGTTACTACATACAAAAGATTTGCCTGGTCATCAATTTCAATCCCTGCCGGGGAAATTTTGTTGGGCCATACTTTTCCCAATTTGATGGTGTCAATCAATTTCAATTTATTATTGATGACGGAGTATTTTAGTATCCAGTTGTCATTACCCCCGGAGGCATACAAAGACTTTTCATCCGCACTAAATTTTAATCCGTACCAGGATTTTGCAATCAGTATATTATCAAGGACTTTTTCTGATTTTGTATCAATGAGCTGTATGCTTTGAACACTTTGACCATTGTTGGTAACAGCCATCAGTTTTTGGGATGGAGACAGGGCCATATTAAGCGGTAAATCCCCCAGTGGCAACGATCTGCCTGCAGGTGAAAGATGCCAGCTATTTGGCAACATGACTCTTTTTTTGTTTAACAGCGCTTCAAGTGTACTGCTTTTTTGTGCATTCGAAAAACAGGAAACCAAAACAAGGCTGACAAAAACTAAATAACTTTTCATTTGTGCGAACATTAAAAATTGAAAATAAATCCTTCCGGTGAAAGGTAGGTTATTGACAATGGTTTTGCAAAATTTTCAAAGCCATTGCAACTGACCAAAGCTGCAAATGTGATGGTTTGATTTCGTTATTCAACCGTATCCTCGTTATCAAATGATGAACAAATACTGAATGGATTGAAGCAGGTAAAAACCAGTAACAATTACAATCGGGATTTTCTGGTAGAATTAAATTTATTGATAGCTATTTTAAACCCGTTTAAGCATTCATAAGGCAGACCATCGGTACTTAATTTTTTACAAAGGCACTGTATTACAACCGACACATTTTTACATAAAAAAAACCGCCGCTATAAAAGTATAGCGGCAGTTTTCATTATTTATTAACCGTTTTTATTGTTTAGTAATACGGATGTTTTGTTGTCCGTTGTTGTTCAAATAACGCAGCGTATAAACCCCGGCAGGCAGGCTACTTACGTCTACCGTTGTTTGCTGCGATTTAACCACCAGCTTTTTTACCACCATACCCTGCATATTGATGAGTTCGATGGAGCTATTCAATAAATCCGGGCTATTAGTCCTTACCGTTAGTTTATCTTTTACCGGGTTAGGATACACCTGGATTCTTGCCATTGCACCTTTTACATTGGCAGATACAACCGGAGAATAAGAAACCCTTCCAGTACTATGCTTTAGTTTTAACCGGTAAAAGTTTACACCTTCATAGGGCAATACATCTACATAGGAGTAAGCTGCAGCAGCACCTTTAGCGGTTGTTGTAGCAAGGTATTCAAACGAAGTACCATTTTTACTTCTTTCAATTTGAAATAAATCACGGGAATCTTCGGCGGACGTATTCCAGGTTACCAGGTTGCGTGTTCCGATATTGGACGCCTTAATATCGGCCAGAGTAATGTCCAATACAGAAAGGTTAACTGTATAAAAAGAAAGCGTAGAAGAAACTTCGTTGGCCAGTATTACTATGGGCACACCTGTAGGCGAATTGGCTGCACTTATGTAAATGATCCCCTCTGATCCGTTATCGCCACCATAGGCCAATAAATTGCGAGTATTTTTATAATCAACATACACCGGGTTGGCCGGGTTGGTAATATTGTATACCATACAACCGCCAATTCTTTCAAGCGCAATAAACGCATAAGTTTGTCCGGCAATCACGCCGATGGTAACTCCCTCAGGTTCTGGTCCTTTATCATCGCTCCGGTTTTTAAAAGTGTTATTAGAATTGCTAACGTTAAAGAGTGGGCCATATATGGGGTGTTTGGAAGTAATCATTTCCATCTGATCGCCGCTGTCCCAAACCAATGCGCCGGTAGCAGCATCGAAGATAGAAATGGACCTTGACCCATACGCATGTATTTCATCAAAGTCGCCATCGCCATCTGTATCTCCACTTGCGGTAGTTACGTTTAACCGGCCAATATTTGCTTTCAATGCGGCTGGGTAAGGAAAAGCAACCGGGTCTAAAACATAGGTCGCTGCACTAGCTCTCACAATTTCTGAATAGCCGGCGTATTCACGGGCATCTCCTTCATTGGCCGTTACCAAATAAGTTTTTGTACCTACACGGTAAGATGCGATGGCATCCGGCATGTATACCCCTTTCACCGGCCAGTTGGCTATTTCCACTACTCCACCCTGGTCGCTTACATCAAGTGCATTGCCAGGCAACGCATGATTTTTTGTGCCTAGCGGAAGAATGTCACTTACAGTATTGGTTGCCAGATTTATTATGGCAATGGCATTGTTTTCCTGGCAGGTAACCCATGCCGTTTGATCATCATCTGAAATGGTAATATACTCCGGCTCCATATCCTGCGCAACAGTAGGATTGTTGGCGCCGAATATGCGAACACCTGCTGATTTCAGTAACAGCTTTACACCATTGAAGGCGTTAAAACCTGCGGTACTTACATTGGCTTGTGTTACGGCTGCAACACCTCCACTAATATCCACAATCGTAACAGAACCTTCAGGATCCACCACATAATCATTCCGTGGTTGTCCTTCGTTGGCCGTTAGTACTTTGGTACCGGCATTGTTAAAAGTTATCATGTCGGGCATGGCACCTGCATTTACCTGGCTAATGAAATTTCCATTGATGTCAAAGAACACTATTTTACCGGCAAGTTCGGGTACAACGTTTTCTATGGCAGCAGCTACAATCCCATTTTTTACCGCAATCGAATTGATATTGCCGTAGGGAGTAACTGAAAAAGAACTGATTAAACTAGCCGCAGAAGGATTGCCAAAGTTTACAATATCGATTTTTGCTCCAACTGAGTTGGCAATAAATAAACGTTGGGATGCAGGATCATGCACAACAATTTCAGCAGAATTTGCCGGGACTGCACCATTGCTGAAAGAGGCAATGTGGGTGAGAGATATTGATTGTGTAGCAACCGGTGCCTGCTTGTCATCATCGGTAATGGCGACCGTAAAATGATTGACTGCTGCTGCAGGCAATGCCATATTTACCGGGTTAACAAACCGCACGATGAAGTACTCTGCATTTTCGGACAGTGCATCGTTGTTGATGGTAAAAGTGATCGTTTGATTGACATCATTGGCATTGGCAGGCCAGTTAAATTTCAACGATACAGGCAGTGTAAAATCACCTGGTGCAGTTGCAGTTGACAAGGGCAATATTTCCAGGTCTATTGATGAGGGACTGGCTCCGCCTCCCTTCAGATTGGCAACAACATTTACAGTAGACGTTGTTTCACTTATGCTGGTTTTTGTGCCTACAAAACTTACAGTTTGAGCATGCACTTCCGGCAGGAAACTGAACATACAAAAAAATAAAAGGGGATTGGTAAAGCTTTTAATCATGCAATTAGGTTTAGCTAACAAAATTGCCCCCACCGTGTTAAGAAATTGTTACGGAATGGTTAACATAACAAAAACAAATTGGCAGTAACTGATAATTTTTTAAAACAGTATTAATCTCAGTAACCATATTTATGGAAAGTGATTCCTGATATTCTTAAGCAACATTGCAGCTTATCATCGCCTAGTTGACCAACAGCCATAATTTCTTTTTTTGGGGTGGCGATTTGTGTAGTACGAATTTAATTTGTGTTAAGGGTTTTGATTTTTGTTGACGCAGGGGATTATTTATTTTCCGGAACTGTTCGGATGGTTCGATGGTGCGTTTAATTTGTAGGATTTTCCCGAAACAGCTTTGCGCTGGCGTTAATACTCCTTTATTTTGGATGCTTTCTTTTTATTCCCTTTTGATTATCCTTTATACCCAATTTGCAATTAGTTACCTAATGCTTTGCCAGTAAATATTTTTTACTATTTGGCCAGCAGTGTTTATAGCAAGCGTCCTATTAAACGATGTAGGATGGTCGGATATTCTTGTTTGCCTCAGCCATTTCGTTGTTGCTATGTACATACGTATTGAATGCTTCATGGTTTAAGAAAAGCCGGCTGGATGAGTTTAAGCTATTTCTTGCAGGTGTTATTTATACATTACAGTTTCACTAGTAACTTCAGACCTTACGTTTTGATAAATTAAAATAATTGATCGATAACACCAGCAGTATAATAACCAGCCCGAAGAACTCCCTTGATTCCTCTACCCAGGGTGTTGCGGCTTTCATTGTTTCCGCTAAGTTTTGTGCATGATGTTTTGTTGCCCAGTCAACAAGGCCATTTTTATCAAATATCTTATACACCGCATAAGGGCCATAAACTGCAAATGCCAGCCAATAGGCTTTTCGATAAAATTTCCCTTTTGCAGCCTGCCAGCATAATAGTGCAGCGTACAGGTAGAGCGGTATCCATAAATAAGGATCCGGATCATTATATTGTAAAGCCGCAAAAAGGAGGAATGCAAAAACAAAAAAGAGATAGAATGGTTTCATGGAAAAAGGTAAATTAAAGGCAAAGGAATATTTTTCTTCTTAGGCTAAGCAACCAAAGCCGCTGTTGTTGTGAAAATGACAAAATGTTATTAGAACATGGTAAAATTAATATGTAAAAGAAAACAGTTGCTGGAGTTTACCCAAATACTCCAACAAATTTTATTAGAATGCTGATTCGATGAGGGTTTTAAAGAAACTACAAATGTAATGGTACATTTTTTCTTCAAAATTCATCTGCCAAATTTAACGTTAAAAAAGATTACCCAAAAAATGCATCCACTTTCGTAAAATGCATTTGCAACAAACATTTCAATATGATTGTGGATTCAAATTCTGCTACCATTTTGCGTTTCAAAGCGCAAGCTAATAAATTTTCGGGGATCTTGGGTAAGAGGCTTGAGAAGCCTGCTCAAAGAGTAATTAAAGAAATGATTTACAACAAGCACTTTGATTTCATTATTATAAACATCAACTATTCGTTGTAACGTTCTTGGCTTTTCTTCAACACCGTTAAATCCAATTCTTGAACGCCTCGG
>JBBQQP010000239.1:0-5702 GCA_038215675.1 Chitinophagales bacterium
CTAGTCCAAACGCTGCTGCTTTATCCACGTTTACACCGATCACAGGTGGATCTGCCTATACCTATAAAATTAAACTTGCGGGTACCCAAACTGTAGTTAATTCAGGTAGCTTAAGCACTAATTTAACAGCAGGTAGAATTGTAACCATATCTGCTGTTGGTTCTGCAAAGGGACAAGCTCTCGGAGTTTTAGTTGCACGTCATTTTTAACTAAAGTTATTACAAAGTCAAAAAAGCTCCGATCAAATAATCGGAGCTTTTTTTATTGCGAATTTATAATTGCAAGATTCAAACTTTGCCTATTATTGCCGATAAGCAATCGGAAGGTACAGCGTTATTGGGTTTAGTACCACTTGAGTTCAGTTTTATATACTACAGATTACACCAGAACTTGCCATTGCCCCTAAATCCCGTTCACGCTTCATTAACTTTTTGGCTAATACGACCTATTTCAGGCCTTTCTGCGTAGCTACTGCTGAAGTTTACCTAGTAGACAAACAATCGTGCAAACATGCCGGTAGTAATATAGAAACTGTAACTCACTTTCAAATATTGTTGCCCAAATATCCCGAACAATATCCGCCCCTACTTTGGCATCAAACTGAAAAACATTTTACACACCTGGATTTTTGAGGTTGTTAGTATGCATACAATAAATATAAGTTGTTAGTCGCCGAAACATAAAACGATTGTTTGTTAATGGCTGCTTAATCGACAACTTCAAATCTTGCAATCCCTTGCGCTCCCATAATGGAAGCGTTGGCAGTATGTATCGGCCTAAGTGCAAACGGTCAATTTTTTTACCACCTAACTTGTCTTTACCGCCCTCGCTGGCAGTATTCAGGATATCAAATAGAAATTGTGTATCAACAGATCAGCAAAGACAGAAAGCTGGTTTCCTTAAAGATATTTTTGCATTAAGCTGAAAAAAATATCCCTCAGGAATAACATTTTAATGTTACTGCTGTGTTACCAAATCATTAAGAATAAAATTTAGTTTTTTTTGTTTATCGTATTGCGTAACCTTTGCCGCAAAATTTTATACTTATGGCTGGTCTGAATTCAATTCTAAAGATATTTCTCCCAAAAGACAGGGTGTTTTTCCAGCTGTTTGAAAGCGTTTCTGAAGAACTGGTGAAAATGGGTGAAAAACTTAAAGAAGTAGTAAATGAACCCGATTTTGACAAAAGGGGACAGCTAATAAAGGAAATAGAAGACATGGAACATGTGAATGATGATTACACGCACAATATATTTACAGAATTGGGTAAGAATTTCATTACTCCGTTTGACCGTGAAGACATCCATTATCTTGCTTCGGCCCTGGATGATATTGCAGATTACATTTATGCATCTGCAAAAAAAATAAATTTTTACCGTGTTAATCCAAATGATATTGGTATCAAAAAAATGGCTGACCTGATAGCCGTAGGATGTGTGCATGTACACAAAGCCGTTACTGAGTTGAGAAATATGAAAAACATGCGCCAGATTACAGATGCACTGGTTGCCATTAATAGCATCGAAAATCAGGCGGATGATATTTTTGATATGAGTATTGAAAGATTGTTTGCAACAGAACCAGATGCAAAAGAGGTGATTAAAATGAGGGAGATTTACCAGGTTATGGAAATTGTAACAGATAAGTGCGAAGATGCAGCAAATGTGATTGAATCTATCATTGTAAAATATGCTTAATATCAATTAGCTAATTTGATAATGTGCTGTTGTGCCAATCAAATACTGGTTTCGATATTGAAGGCATTCACACATTAGCAGATTAGCTAATTAGCCAATTATCAAATTAATCTTATGACGCTTTTAGTAGTTATTGTAATCTTAGCTTTAATCTTCGATTACATCAACGGTTTTCATGACGCAGCCAATTCTATCGCAACCATTGTTTCCACTAAAGTATTAACGCCATTCCAGGCAGTAGTTTGGGCAGCATTTTTCAATTTTGTTGCCTATTTTATTTTTAAAGATCATGCAGTAGCAAACACCATTGGCAAAACTGTTCATCAGGAGTTTATAACATTACCGGTAATTTTAGCCGGTTTAATAGCAGCCATCATTTGGAACCTTGTTACCTGGTGGTATGGTATTCCTTCCTCTTCCTCACATACATTAATCGGAGGTTTTGCGGGCGCAGCTGTTACCCATGCTTTTCTTGTAAATGGCTTTACAAGTATTGGAAATATCGTTGAAGTAAAAAAAATTACCGAGATCATTCTTTTCATATTCCTTGCCCCGATCATTGGTATGGTCATCTCCATTTTCATTACTGTGATTACCATCATGCGCAATACCTGGGCAAAAGTCGGATTGATTGTGCTAACAGGAATTGGCACCTGGTTTTTGTTCGCAAATTTTGAACAAACAAAATTGAAAGAGAACCTTTCAAAATATTATGAAATCGATATTCTTAAAAAGGAAGTTGCAATTGATCCGTCAAAGACTAAAAATCTAGAAACAGCCGTTACATTCGTACATAAAGCTGAACCGATATTATCCGATTACAAAGCATTGGGATCAAACAGCGTTGCTGAAAAAATTAAAGCAGAAGTTGATCCTAATGTTGATGCTGGCAAACTATCAAAAGCTCTAAACAAAGCCGATAACTCGATCATTATTTATGGTATTTTAGCCATGATGTTCATCTTTATTTGCGCTTACATCTATTCAGAAAAAGTTAAGTCGCCCAATGCATACCGCACTGCCAATATGTTTAAAAAATTGCAATTGTTTTCCTCAGGTGCATTCAGTATCGGCCATGGTGGAAATGATGCGCAAAAAGTAATGGGGATTATTGGAGCTGCATTTGTTGCTTACAATACCACCAAATATCCTGATGTAGGGGCTGCCTTAAAGGAACTTACCTGGGTTCCACTTGCATGTTACACTGCCATTGGTTTAGGCACTATGAGTGGCGGATGGAAAATTGTGAAAACGATGGGTACCAAAATAACAAAGGTAACACCACTGGAAGGTGTAGCCGCAGAAACTTCCGGTGCGCTTACCTTGTTTATGACAGAGCAAATGGGCATCCCGGTGAGTACAACACATACCATTACAGGAGCCATTATTGGAGTAGGTGCCACCAAACGATTGAGTGCCGTAAGATGGGGCGTTACGGTTAATTTATTGTGGGCATGGATACTAACAATCCCCGTAAGTGCATTGCTGGCGGGCATTATTTACTTGATAACATCCTTGTTTATTAAATAATTTTTATTATTGCGAATTTTATAAAACACTCATCATTCATGGGTGTTTTTTTTGCCTGGCGTTTCAAACATTGATAGGAGATTAGCAAACAATTTCAGTTATTCACACCTATGTGATGTACACGCTTGTTCTATAAAGCATTTTATATTTTGGTGACAAATAGATAGTAAATTTGTAAAAAAAGTTAAAATATGGAAGCAATCAAGGCTATTGCTAAAAGAACGAAAACAGGAAAATATAAAATTGATTTGCCAATTGACAATGATGCGGCAGAAATAGCGGTAATGGTAATTGTAGAAGCGGTAAAAAAAGAAACGCCGAAAAAGACCATTGCCGATTTTGCCGGTAAAATGAAATGGAAGGGAGATCCCATTGCTTATCAAAATAGCGTACGTAATGAATGGGATTAAATTTTTATTGGATACCAATTGTGTTTTCTTTCTTTTACAAGGGAAATTAAATTCCTTTAAAGACAATATAGTAATTAGAGAAATTGCTATTTCTGTCATAACCAAAATGGAGTTTCTCTCAAATCCAAATCTGGGCACAAAGGATACTTATTTATTTAATAACTTTTTAGATGAAATAACTACTTTTTTTATTACTGAATCCGATGAAGATTTGATTAAAGAAACAGTTGCCGTCCGAAAAAAATACAAGCTAAAATTACCTGACGCAATAATTGCATCAACCGCCCTTTCAAATAATCTTACACTAATCAGTGCTGACGCAACCTATTCCAAAATTCACAATCTTAAATTTCAATGTATAAAGTCATGAAAAAAATATTAGTTACAGGTGGCTGCGGCTACATTGGCATACACACAATTGTAGACCTTACACAAAATGGATACGAAGTAATTTCTGTAGATAATAATTCAAGAAGTAATATTGAAATACTAAAAGGGGCGGAAGAAATTATTGGAAAAAATATAAAGAATTATGTAGTTGATCTTTGTAACCTGAAAGACACAGAAGCCATTTTTGAAGACAACAAAGACATTACCGGTATCATCCATTTTGCAGCCTACAAGGCCGTAGGCGAATCGGTCGAAAAACCACTGATGTATTTTGAGAACAATCTGACCTCCCTGGTGAATATTTTAAAATGTACCGAAAAATACAAGGTGCCCTATTTTGTGTTCTCTTCTTCCTGCACAGTGTATGGCAATCCCGATGCCATTCCGGTAACAGAAGAAACACCGCAAAAGCCCGCTGAATCTCCTTATGGCGCTACCAAGCAGATGGGCGAAGTAATTGTAACTGATACTGTAAAAAGCGCCCCAATACAGGCGATCCTGCTGAGATATTTTAATCCGGTTGGTGCACATCCATCTACTTTAATTGGCGAAATCCCTTTGGGCAGACCTGCTAACCTGGTTCCGGCTATTACGCAAACCGCCATCGGTAAAATACCTACTATGAAAGTATGGGGTGAAGATTATCCAACAAGGGACGGAAGCTGTGTAAGAGATTATATCCACGTATGCGATATCGCCCATGCGCACACGCTGGCGCTGGATTTCCTGATTAAAAAGAAGAATAAAGTGAATCCGGAAATATTTAACCTCGGAACGGGCGACGGCTTCACTGTGCTGGAAGTAATCAACGCTTTTGAAAAAGCAAGTGGTGTAAAATTGAATTACACTGTAGGCGAACGCCGGGGTGGAGATGTGGTTGCTATTTATGCCAATAACAACAAAGCTAAAAATGATTTGGGCTGGGTGCCTGCCTATCAATTGGATGATATGATGGCTTCTGCATGGCAATGGGAGCTGAAACTAAAAAATGAAGCCACCCAAAAAACTCAATAAAAATCCAATTAAATAATCCGCAAGGCATAACTTGCGGACCAATTTACAAACAACCAATTAAGTAAGTTTTTATGTTAAAAGATATCCAGGTAACAGGTAATAAGGATACCCGTAGCGGGTTTGGTGATGGCATTTTAGAAGCGGGCAGAAAAAATGAAAATGTAGTCGCATTGACTGCAGATTTACTAGGGTCTATGAAGCTGAATGCATTTATAAAAGAATTTCCGGAACGCTTTATACAATGTGGAATTGCAGAAGCCAATATGATTGGAGTAGCGGCGGGATTAACCATTGGTGGTAAAATTCCTTACACAACCACATTTGCAAATTTTTCTACCGGCAGGGTTTATGACCAGATCCGTCAATCGGTTGCTTATAGCGGCAAAAATGTAAAAATTTGCGCCAGTCATGCAGGCTTAACATTGGGAGAAGATGGTGCTACCCACCAGATTTTAGAAGATATCGGACTGATGAAAATGTTACCCGGAATGACGGTAATTGTTCCTTGTGATTACAACCAAACCAAAGCAGCTACCATCGCTATTGCTGACTATGAAGGTCCGGTTTACCTGAGATTTGGTCGCCCGGTTTGGCCAATTTTTACCAATGAAGCTGATTTTGTAATTGGAAAAGCACAAAAACTTTCCGAAGGAAAAGATGT
>JBBQQP010000240.1:0-5696 GCA_038215675.1 Chitinophagales bacterium
TTTATTTGGTGGAAAAAAAATTCCCGAGTTGATGAAGGGGATTGGTAAAGGTGTACGTGATTTTAATGACGCAAAAGATTCTGTAAAAAGTGATCTTGAAACAGGATTGAAAGAGAAGCCAATGGTAGAGCCAGTTTCAGGACTAAACAAATAGTATCAATAGAAATTGTATCTGTATAAAGCAGGATTACTACAACAGACACTTCGTTGTGCGGTTGTATGCGTAAGTCTGCGTTGTGGCTGATTCAAAACATTTTAAACATCACCAGTTAATTTTTTAACATTTTGGAAACAGTAGCTTCTGACAGGAAATATTTTTTAAAGAGGATCAGTGGAAAGGCTGAGCCAAAGAAATTTGAAATGAATTTCTTTGATCATATTGAAGACTTGCGCTGGCACCTTGTAAGAAGTATTGCAGCCTGGCTGATAGCGGTGGTTGCCATTTTTGTTTACATTGATTTTGTGTATGACAATATTATCCTGGCCCCCGCCCGTGAGACTTTTTTTACTTATGGCGCATTGTGCCGATTCGGAGAATGGTTGCATTTAGGTTCCTCTCTGTGCATGCCTGCAGTAAAAATTGACTTCCAGATTACTACGGTAAATGGCACATTTACCTCTGCAATCAGTATTGCTATGATCGGTGGTTT
Organism: Chitinophagales bacterium; assembly: GCA_038215675.1. Lineage (GTDB taxonomy): Bacteria > Bacteroidota > Bacteroidia > Chitinophagales > Chitinophagaceae > Ferruginibacter. The sequence goes on from JBBQQP010000240.1 coordinate 651, forward strand.
CATACTTGCCTTTCCTTATATTTTCTGGGAGCTTTGGAGATTTGTAAAACCAGCGCTTTCAATAAAGGAGCGGAAATATGGAAGAAAGAGTATCTGGTGGGTTTCTTTCTTTTTCTTTACCGGTGCCACATTTGGCTATTATTTATTGGCTCCTTTTACCTTTAACTTTTTGGCAGGTTTCACTTTGGGTAACATAGGAATGATACAATACCGACCTTCGGTGAATGATTACATTGATACACTGACCAATCTTATTCTGGGATGTGGAATTGCGTTCGAATTGCCGGTGCTTTGTTTTGTACTGGCGAAAATGGGGATCGTTACCGGTAGCCTGCTCAAAAAATATTTTAAGTATGCATTCGTTATCATCCTTGTTGTTGCGGCAGTGATCACCCCTTCGCCCGACTGGACCAGCCAGTTTTTGGTTGCGATACCACTTTTATTTTTGTATTGGATTAGCATCCTGCTGGCATCTGGAGTAGAGAAGCAAAGACTGAAGGCTGATGATAAATAGCCTTATCTGTAAAAATAAATTGATTTTGATTTAAAACAGAGCAGGCGGATTTTATCCGGCTGTTCTTTTTTAGGATTGGATTTGTACACTTTATATACCAGCCTGACAATGGGCAAGGATACACTGTACTTTGTTGATTTTTTTTAATCAACAATCCTTAAGTATGCCAAACAATGTAATCTGCTTTAGCGACATTCTTTTCAATCTTTTTGAAAGATATTCATCAAATTTACCACCTGGTTTAGTCACTTCTTTTTTTACTACTTGTTTCGTTGACAAAATGGAGGCATACGATTCCCCTCCATCAAACAGCAAAAATTGGAATGTGATAGATGTAGGAACCAAAAGAATATCCATCAAAAATGAAGATGAACTATTGGGGGAATTTAATAGTCCCAGCCACTGGCGAGCACATCTGCAATATGCATCGTTTTTATAGGAAGTTTTTTCCCTATGATATAACCATCGAGATGCATCAGGCAACTTAAATCAGTAGATATGATATATTCAGCATTGGTAGTAAGGGCATTGGACACTTTTTGATCGGCCATTCCAATGGAGATGGCATCAAACTTTACGGCAAAGGTGCCGCCAAAACCACAGCAGGTTTCGGCATGGTTCATCTCAACCATTTCTAATCCTTTTACATTACCCAGCAATCTCCGTGGACCTTCCTTTATTTTACATTCCCTTAGTGCGGCACAACTATCATGATACGTTGCTTTGGTATTTAGAATTGCACCAAAATTTTCTATCTTCAAAACATCGGTTAAGAACTCAGTAAATTCATAAATACGATTGCTCAAATCCTTTACCTGGTTGTGAACAGAAGAGACTTCAAATAATTTACTGTAATAATTTCTAACAAAACCAACGCAACTGGCGCTTGGTGCTACAATGTAGTCAGCGGTATCAAAATCCTTTAGAAATTTAGTACAAACGGCTTTTGCCTCATCCCAGAATCCGGCATTAAAAGCAGGCTGGCCGCAACAGGTTTGATCAGTATTGTAGAGTACTTCACATCCAGCTTTCTCCAACACTTTTACCATATTGAAAGCTGTTTGTGGGTAAAGTTGGTCAACAAAACATGGGATAAACAATTGTACTTTCATGCACTTGCCAGGCGGAGTCTTAAGAATTTTAGAAATGTATTTTCAACTGAAATATCTAATGGGATGCTAAAGTTCAATCGCTATCCCGGTGCCTTTAAAAGAATATTTTAAAGCAATCATTTTAATGGCAGTGATAGCAGCTTCTTCACCTTTGTGACCATGGCTTCCACCGGTTCTTTCATCAATCTGTTCTTGATTGTCGACCGTTAAAATACCAAAAATGGTCGGTACCGGTAACTGCAAATTCAGATGTACAACACTATCTGTAACTGCTTTACATACGTAATCGAAATGGGGAGTGCCGCCTCTTACAACGCAACCCAACGCAATAAACGCATGTGGTTTGTCTTCTTTATACTTATGCGCATCCCAAAAGGTTTTTACACAAAAAGCAATTTCAAAAGCGCCGGGAACGGTTACAACTTTATAATGCAAACCGTTTTCTTCCAGCACTTTTATGCAGCCTGACTGCAGCTTATCAATTGATTTGGCATTCCATTCTGTACGGACAATAACAACACAGGCACCCTTTGGTAACTGGATGCCTGTTGTATTGTATAAATTTGAGGAGCTGGTTGACATAATTACAGTTAAATATTTTATTAAGTACTATTTTAATGATGATTAGTCACGGCCAGTTTTATGACAATGCGGTAAGAGTTTTATTTTGTAATTCCCAATTTTGCAAGACTCTTTTCAATGTCTGCATTGTGCGTGTTTTTTGGAAACTCCTCTTTTGTTTGTTGATATAAATCAATCGCTTCTTTTGTGTTGCCGGTGGCCTCAGCAAACGAAGCCGCTTTATACAACGATTCAGAAGACATAAACTCATCCTTCTTATTAACAGCCGCAGCTTTTTTGTAATAAGATAAAGCATCGTCATTCTTTTTCAATTCGGCGTATGCATCGCCCAACATGCTGTAAGCAGCGGTTTGAATTTGGGTAGCACTGGTAGAAAATTCTTTCAGGTATTTAATGGCTTTGTTAAAATCCTTGCTGTGCAGGTAACAAGCGCCTGCCATAAAATTAGCCCTGTTTCCAGCAGGTGTTCCACTGTAGTTCGAAGCAATTTTCAATACCCCGGTAGTTACTCCAGCTCCACCATTTAATACGATATTGATTGAATCTTTATTAAAACCACTTTGCGACATCTTATCAAATAATTGCTCTGCAGGAAAGATTACATCGGCAGACTTTTCAACCTTGGGTGCCAGCACCAGATTTTTGTAAGCCAGCCATCCACCACCTAATAAAATCAATGCGCTTCCTGCATAAATAATAGGCTTGCTAAATTTTGCCCAAAAGCCTTTGGCCCTTTCAACTATATCATTTTCTTCTATAACTGGTTTTGCTACTACTTTATTCTCTAACATTTTATTTTGTTTTACCTCACCCTTTTTTTTCCGATCATTTAAGAAAGGACAGGCATCGTTATGAATTGGATATTTATTTGAAAACTAATTTAATAAACTATTTAAAAACTTAATTGATTAATCAAGTATAAAAGGATAATCTTCCTGTTTGTAAACATCTTTTAATAATTCGTCATCGTTTGGCCATGGACTATCCTCTGAAAATTTTACGCTCTCTTCTACCTGTGCTTTTACTCTTTCATTCATCACTTCAATTTCAGCCTCCGTTACCTTATAATCGTCTTTTAAAACTCTAAGTACATGGTCAATCGGATCTCTTTCTTTGTATTCCTCTACCTCATCTTTAGTCCGGTATTTTTGAGGATCACTCATACTATGACCTTTATAACGATATGTTTTGATTTCCAATAAAGTTGGTCCACCTTTTTCACGGGCTCTGTTAACTGCCCGCAACACAGCATTGTGTACATCTTCAGGGCTCATACCATCTACGCTATCGCCTGGCATGTCGTATGCATCTGCCAATTTATACAAATCCAACACATTGCTGGTACGGGCAACAGAAGTACCCATCGCATAGTTATTGTTTTCGCAAATAAATACAACCGGCAATTTCCAAAGCATGGCCATGTTAAAAGTTTCATGTAACATACCTTGCCTTGCAGCACCATCTCCGAAAAAACAAAGCGCTACATTATTTGTCCCTTTGTATTTTTCTGCAAATGCAAGCCCGGCACCCGTTCCTATTTGAGCGCCTACAATACCATGTCCGCCAAAAAAGCCAACATCTACGCCAAAAATATGCATACTACCACCCTTACCTTTACTGCAACCAGTCGCTTTACCATACAATTCAGCCATCGTAGATTTTGGAGTAACGCCTTTGGCAATGGCTAATGCATGACACCGATAAGCTGTAATGAATTTATCTTCAGCGTTGGTAGCAGTCATGCAACCAGCTGCAACTGCTTCCTGCCCGATATATAAATGACAGAAGCCTCTAATTTTTTGCATTCCATACAACTGGCCTGTTTTTTCTTCAAAACGGCGTAATAAAAGCATTAATTCGTACCAATACAGGTATGTTTCTTTTGAAAACTTTGTAGCCAATGTCTTAAATTTTAGGCGGCAAAGATAAGGGAGAAATCGGGAAATTAAAATATGAGGAAGAGAAGCTTTTGAGGATCGGAAATTAGTTGTTCACCTGAGGTGGAAAAAGTTTCCCAATTGTATGGACAACACTATCATATTTTAATTTCTTACCTTGATTCTGTTTAAAAAACATTTTATTAAACTAGTGAAATGTAATTTTATGGATGAATTAATCCCTGCATTGATTGCTTCATTGGATATTCGTCATCCGCTTTTATATTAACTTGCAGTTCCATGTTCAGGCTTTCAAAAATAACCATCACGCAGTTTAAGAATTATAGTTTCGCCACCTTCCCTTTTACGGAAAGAGTCGTAGGCATCTGCGGATTGAATGGAAAGGGAAAAACCAATTTGCTGGATGCCATCTATTATCTCTGTTTCACAAAAAGTTATTTTTCTAAAACCGATACGCTAAACACTCAATTTGAAAAGGATGGTTTTCGGCTGGATGGAACCATTGCACCAAAACAAGACCAGATCATTTGTGTTTTTAGAGGAGGCGGCAAAAAGGAGTTTTCGTTGAATGGAGTTCCGTATGCAAAATATTCTGAACATATTGGCAAGTACCCTTGTGTGATGATAGCACCGGATGATGTGGAACTGATTACAGGCGGCAGTGAAGACCGGCGACGGTTTATCGATACATTTGTGAGCCAGGTGGATCCCGTTTATCTTCAGCAATTAATTACATATGCCAAAGTACTGCAACAGCGCAACAGCCTGTTGAAACGCTTTGCAGAATCAGGAAAAACAGATTGGGCTTTGTTAGAGGTAAAGCCATTTTTTCTACATCAAACCTTCGTCGGCAAATGAAAAGTAAGCTTCTGAAGTAAGAATCAGGTGATCCAGTACCGCGATGTCGAGAACTTTGCCAGCTTCTTTGAGTTTTCTGGTT
>JBBQQP010000241.1:0-5683 GCA_038215675.1 Chitinophagales bacterium
GAATTTTTTCCGGAGCCCGGCGAATTAAAAACAGTACCAGAAGACTCCTACTTCTTTGATGATTTTTTAAAAAAATACCAACTTACAAAAAGAGAGGTTGGTATTATCCGCATGGTATGCAGGGAAATGAGCAGCAGGCAAATTGCAGACATCCTTTTTCTGAGCGAGCTAACGGTAAACACCCATCGCAGAAATATTTTACGTAAACTTGAAATAAAGAACGTAGCTGGATTGATCAACTTTGCAAAAGAAAACCTGTTGTTATAAAATTTTTAAAAAGCCTTATTAAAGCTTGTTAAAATAAAGTCACCATCCGTTTCCGCCTTCTGCTAACTACCACATTTTCGCCATTGTTCAACAATATTGTTTTTATTTTTCGACCGCTAATGGCCTTTACAAACTGTTTATTTACAAGGTGGCTCCGGTGAACCCTTATAAACATTTCGGCTGGTAAAAAATCCTCAAACCATTGCAGCACCTTGGCCACCACCAATCTGCTACCGTCAGCAAAATAAATACGACTGTAGTTGCTAAGTGCTTCAACCCTTATAATTTTCCCGGCATTCATCATATTCTCTTTAACCGGACGGGGTACTTTTATCTGCGTCATAAGGGTGTATAATATTTAAATAATGGCAAACTAAACACTGTTTAAACTTGCGATTCAAAACTCTTTATTGTTTACTTCAATTCAAAAAAAAGGATTGCGTTCTTACCCTGATTTTTTTTAAATTTTTTGAGCCCATCCTCACATCCGAAAACAGTATGTCAATGTTTACCGGTAGTGTAAAGCCGGCATTTTTGTTTTAACGACGATCATTAGCAGGTGTTACCAATTCCGGCTGAACTGACTCTTTAGTTGCCTTACGCTCCTGCTTTGTCTGCTTTTTTTCTTTATTTTTTTGCAGACTTCCAAACCGTAATCCCAGGTGAACATCTGCCTGCTTGGAATTACCCATTAGAGCAGTTAACACACTACCCGACCCTATAAAAAAAGGTCCCATACGCAACGAGACGCCTGCATTAAAACTGGTAAGCTGGTTATAACTGAGCGGAACATACAAGCCGAATCCACGTCCTTCATATCGGGGAGTTAAAGAAAGTGCAGAATAGTATTGGCTGTTATAAGGTTTGTTGCTGGTGCTTAGAAGGCTTAACTGACCTGCCAGGCTCATATAAAATCCGCGATGAAAATGATAGTCTGCATCAATTTGCAAAGTGGTGGGTAAACCTACCTTATAACTAGCATCGTTGTTACCAGGTGCCGGAGAAAAATATTGCGAATTCTTATCAAAGAAGTTTTTAAGACTGTCAATTTCAAGGCCCTCAAATTGAGTGGTATACAATCTTTCTGAGCCTGTTATATTAATATCATATGCCCCGCTTCGCTGTACATCTCTTGTATATTTATTAGAACCGATATCCAACAATGCAATACCAATCCTTAGTTTGTACTTGTTTAGATCATGCCGCCAGCCACTATCATTCCGATGATATTTTTCAACATCCGGCCTGTATTCATAAACGAACCCTATATCGGCACCCACTCCGGTGCTTTTAAAAGAAGTTAACTTGCTCAAATCAAAATCTGCAATATCAATACCTCCTAAAGCCAGTTGTAGTCTTCCGGTGGTATTGCTAAAGTAGGGATCAAAATTTATGGGGTCTTCATTGATGGTCGCTTTCAGGCCATTCAATTGCATATAGCCATTTGCTACACCCGCAAGGTATTTCAATGAAAGACCTCCTTTTAAAAAATGCTTTCCTTCCTCCTTTAAGATCCGGGCATAACTTACTCCAAACTCCGACCAGCCATTTACAAGCACCCGCATATTCTCCGAAGAATTGACGGTATAAGGTAACTCAGGATCATTCGCCAGATCATTCAATATTTTATCAACCAGCTTTCCTTCAATATCAACGGCATTCATCATTACCCTGGCCCGGCTCGTAAAAGCAAAAGCAGCTTTCTTCCCTGTGTTGAAAAGTACAGATGGCCCATGGATTGTAGCATTCACATTGCCGCTGCTTGTTCCCGCATCTTTCCCAATAAACTTATTAATAAGGGAATCGCCGTTAAACGTTTCGCTAATATTCTTAAGGTTGAAGGATGCCTGGTTATTGCCGACACCTGTATTCAGAGAAAATAAATTAAAATCCCAGCGGTATCGGCTATCCGCTATGTTGGCGGGATTAAAAAAAACACCATTCACACCGGTATAATTACCTGCCCGGTAACCGGAGAAATCCTGGGCTAATATTGACTGTGATAAATGCAATAAAAAAAAGAAAATCCCCACTTTCTTAAGAGACTGTTTTAACAATTGCGGGATAGTAAATGAATTCATAGAGAACTAATTAAATTTAAAAATGGATAAATGAAACAGGAATTAAATGCTTGTTATGATAATGCCAATAAATCTTTTCTTAAGTTACCTGCGGCTCAATAATTAGACTTTATTAACAGGTTTTTTAAAATCAAATAATTTGTATTTACCAGCGATGCGTATCAATTAGAAAAAAAATTGAAAGAATTATTCCTTTATACAAATGGTTACTTATGTTTAAAAAAAAGGTGTTTTCTCATATCCGTTTAAGAATGGTCGTGGTTTAGGTTATTTCTATGATGATTCAATTCCAACATTGTGCAATGCTTTTCAATCTCTCCCTTTATCACCCTTTCAAAAAAAGCCTCCGCTCTTCCAGTTTTATTGGTTGCCTATGCTTTTAGATAGTCGATATAAAAAACAAAATCCCGACTGTTATTTAAAATTTCAAAGCTAACGGAAGGAGCATTTATAAAAAATACCTACTAATAGGTATTTTTAAAAGTTTCTACTTCGGCAACAGACCAACGAATTAATTTAATCAGGATCAACGAAAAAAAGACTGCAACTTTTATCGGTTAATTCCATTATCAATACCAAGCATGATTTGTTTTTTTAATTACGCCAATATCTCTTAAAAAAAATCACGTTTGGTTGCAATCATTGAATGGAAGGCCATGTCCCTTGGATAAAAAAAATAGGATTGGGTAGATTCATTGCATTCTCGCAGACAGGCTCATACAAAAGCGTTTAAAAAAAATAAATTGATCCCGATAGCAATCGCATTGGTTTAATGCCAATCAAGCATTTTAGAAGCGATACTTTGTATGCACTAAGCGTTAGAGAGAAGTAAACCAGATGGTAAGTGTGAAGACATTTTTTTAAGATGGCTCTTTAAGCGCCAAAAAAATTTCGTTCCGGCGGAGCCCTAATAATATTACAAAATTATTTATTTTAGATTTCGTCCCGACAGGGCTTTAGGACAGGGTTTAAAGAGAAGCTGGACTTTGTCACCTTAACGCCTATGCGATTTTAAATCCGGATTACAAAACGAATCCGACAGCTCGGATGGTGAATGGTAAGTGACAAAATATTGACCGCTGATCCCCCAATTAACATTACTCAATTTTATCTTCCTTCAATGACTTTCCCTTTACAATATTCCGAATCATGCCACCAAAAATAAACCCGTGAAAGGGCAATACGGAATACCAGTACAGTCGGCCCCAAACACCCAACGGACGAAAGGTTGCAGTTTGAGTAAGGATATTCTTTGCATCAATTTTAAACTCCAGCCAGGCTTCGCCGGGTAGTTTCATTTCGGCATAGAGCAGCAATCTTTTATCTTCTTTGCTGGCCAGTAACACACGCCAAAAATCAAGGGCATCCCCGGGTGAAATTTCTGATAAACTTCTTCTTCCACGCCGCATACCTACGCCCCCGGAAAGCTGGTCCATAAAACCCCTTAACTCCCACAGCCAGTTGCCATAGTACCAGCCGGTTTTGCCACCAATAGACCAGATTCTCTCCAGTACCAAATCACTGTTTTCAACAGGGAATTTTTTCACATCAACAAAACATCCGTTCACCGGCACTTCAATGTATTTTGAAATACCATTTTTTAAAATGGCACTGGTTTGCGCATCCCGCCAGCTGGACAGTATTTGATTCTGCTCTATTTTTTGAAATGCCAGCCGGATTGCTTCATCATAATCGATTAAGCTTATTTTAAGCAACGAGGTCAAATTATTGGGCTTGCAAATTACTTCTACCTTCATACTAAACACCAGGTTTTTTGCCAGCGCATAGGAAGTAGCTGTTACAAAGTATAACCAGTAGGAAGATATCCTGGGAGTCATCACGGGAACTACCCAAATGGTTCTTTTAAGTCCCCTGATTTTAGCAAAGCGTAGCAACATTTCTTTGTAACTTAGAATATCCGGCCCGCCAATGTCAAAACTTTTGTTCATCACTTCTTCCCTGGCAATTACACCGCTTAAAAACTCAACTACATTTCGGATGGCAATCGGCTGGCACTTTGTATTCAGCCATTTTGGGGTAATCATCACGGGTAGTTTCTCTACCAAATCTCGAATGATCTCAAAGGAAGCGCTGCCCGATCCCACTATGATACCGGCTCTTAAAGTAGTTAGGGCAAAGCTTGCACCGAATAATATTTCTTCTACTTGCTTGCGGGAGGTTAGGTGTTTGGATAGCTCCGATTCATTGATGATGCCACTTAAATAAATGACCTGCTTTGCAGTGGTTTTTTCAATGCGTTCCCTGAAGTTGATGGCGCACTTTTTTTCCATGATTTCAAAGTCGCCGGTTTGGGTCGACATAGAATGAATGAGGTAATAAGCTACATCAATGTCATCGGGAATATTTTTCAGGGATTCAAAATCTAAAAAATCGCCCTCTACCACCGATAGCCGGTCGCTATCATACTTTACCGCATTGAACCTGTTTTTATCCCGTACACAGCAAACCACTTCGTGTCCGTTTTGCAGCAGCATAGGAAGCAATCGTTGTGCAATATAACCGGTAACACCGGTGAGTAGAATCTTCATTAATGATATAACGGCATATCGGTTTGTTTGTTTGATGCAATAGCCGCAGGAAATCAATCTACATAAAGCAAGCCGAAAATACCAGGGAGGGAATTGTTGTATTTTCAACAAGCAGATAAAAAAGTGGAGGATGATTGTTTAAATCTGCTATGTTTACCAGAGAAAATAGAAATCTCTTTCCCGCCCTTCCAGAACAAACTAAAATTGCCAAATTTTTTTACGGCATTAGATCAAAAAATACAAGCCCTTAAAAAGAAAAAAGATTGTTGGAAGATTATAAAAAAGGGGTGATGTAAAAAATGTTTTTGCAAAAAATGTTTGTGTAATGCGGCCTCGTAGAGACGCCCAAATTGGGCGTCTCTACCCAAACGTCCTAAATTTAAATAAACCAAATGGATAAATTTAACAACAAATACCGCATTCCATCTGCCCGATTACAATCGTGGGATTATGGTGCCAACGGTGCCTATTTCATTACCATTTGTACCAAACACCGGCAACATTTTTTTGGTGAAATCGTAGAGACGCCCAACCTGGGCGTCTCTAATCACGGTGTTGCCAATCAGGGCGTCTCTAATCACGGTGTTGCCGATATTGATGCGGGTGTAGAGACGCCCAGGTTGGGCGTCTCTACGATGCAATTGAATGAATTGGGGCAATTGGCAGAAACGTATTGGATGGAAATACCCAAACATTACCCGTTTATTGAATTGGGCAATTTTGTTGTAATGCCCAACCACACCCACGGCATTTTGATAATTGATAAACCGGATGGTTGGGTAGAGA
>JBBQQP010000242.1:0-5678 GCA_038215675.1 Chitinophagales bacterium
TAACCCTGGCAGATCACTATAAAGGTTACCTGAATATTTTAAACCGGCGTTATGATCCCGGCGACGAAGACAGAATGTGGGCTTCGGTAAATTATGCCAAATTTAATCGCATGGTGAAAAAATTACTAAAGTACAAAGCAACTGCTAAAGGAGCCGATCTGCTTCATCCCCACGTAGGCGATTTGTTTTTGTACATCAGTGAGCAACTAAAAACAGGCAATGTCGTGCTATATATCAATAACCGGCTGGTACACAAAAAAAATAATGCACGTATAAAACCTGGTTTTCCAACCCACTATGTTTTGCTAAAGGAAATCCTGCAATCAGGAAATAAAATAACCCTTGTTTATTGGGATTACGGCGGTAGCACGCTGATAGAGCTTACGCCATCCTTATTAAAGAAGATCACTTTTGGAATAGCTCATTACTCAAAAAACTAACCGAATGCGTGGGAAATATTTAATGGCAATCATATCAGTTTTTGGAATTACGTTTTTAAGTAGCTCCTGTAGTACGGCTAAAAACTACAGTACACGCTACTATTATCAACATGAACAGGCACTCAATAAGATTGAAACATCTTATTCGGCCATCAATAAACAAACTCCGTTCAACATTGCTTTCAGCAACAAGGCTTTTACCATACTAACCCTTGAAATTAAAACAGACTCACTCACCTATCGATACGATTTTGGTGCAGCAGAACAACGGCTGACGGATACCCTGGTTAAATATCGTTTAGATGCAGCAAGGATCAACCAATTGATTGCATATATGCAATCCATCCATTGCATCTGGATCAATAACCTCGATTATTATGTTGACGATAAAAAGAAATCACTGGTATTTATCTCCATCAAAACATCCGCTTCCCGTTCGCTTTTTGGCTACAAAAAATACTATATACTGAGCTATTTTTCTCAACCCCAATATTTTGATAAGGATGGAAGACTTTTATTAAAAAGGAAGCGGAAGGTAATTCATAAAATTAATGGCGATATATTCAAAAGGATCAATGACAAGATTTGTTACACCATTTCTGAACAATACCGATAAATCCGTATTGACAATCCTGCATGTTGGAGGCGTTGATAACCTGCTGGTAATAACCGCCTTTTCTTCAATTTAATCAATACATCATTAGTACCAATTATTGTTTGGGGCAGTGGTAATTATAAGAAACTTTTGTTTTGAGCAACTCCTTTCAATTTAATTCTTGGATTTATACAAAAACTTAACATTGGATTAAATATTCTAATATTAAATTTGTGTTATCATTTAAAATAAATTCCATGTCAGACAAAAAAATAACAGACACTAAAAAAGAATCCGCCAAGGATAGCATGCTGAAAGAAGTTGTTGATCAATTAACGATCGCATTACCAGCATTAAAGGAAAAAATTGGCGATAAAAAATTTGAAAAGCGAGTTAAAAAAGCGGCCAAATTATTAACAGAAGGTATCAAAAACACGGTATCGGAGACGGAGGTAAAAACAAAAGCAGCCGTAGCAAAAAAGGCACCGGTTAAATCAAAGGCGCCAGCATCCGTAAAATCCAAGGTTGTAGCACCGGCAAAAAAGGTTTCAAAAGCCGCACCAGCAAAATAATTTCTTAATTCCAGCGAAACTAATTTTAGAGCTGCCCCGTAAATGGCAGCTTTTTCCATATCCGCAAACAAGACATTGAATATGATTGCAAAATTAAACGGCAACAGCTCCTGCTAAGTTGGATTGGCAATCAAGAAAAAATGTTTTTGTAAAAAATCAATCTGCTCGACCAAAAGAATAAGTCATAGGTGCCATTTAGTCCACTTAGATTAATTGAATCAATAACAAGCCTAATCTGTTTGTTCCGTCTTATAAATCCTTTATTACTTAATTCCTCAACAGTCTTGTTGCAATACTTTTCATCATTAAAATGACACGATTTGCTCTGTGTATTGTCTGAAGCCAAACTAAAAACGGAAGGTTGCGTAAATAATTCAATTATTTTACAAAAAATAATTGATGGAATTGATCAGCATACCGGGGCTATCAGCCGCATTTTGTACGACCGCATCCTTTTTGCCGCAGTCAATAAAAACCATTGAAATAAAAAGACACTTCGGGTATATTGCTTTCCGTATATTAGCTTTTTGCACTGGGGACTCTGCTTTGGCCCAGCTATGGATTGCTAACCGAAAACGTTCCTGTGGCTATTGCCAATCGTGTTACTTTTCTATTTACGCTATCATTTTAAGATATAAAATCAAGTATAAATAATCGAAGCATGAAACGGATTACTATTTTTTGTGGCTCAAGTATGGGAAACAAAGCAATTTTTAAAAATACCACGGATGCCCTGGGACAAGCCCTTGTGAAAAGAAATATCGAACTGGTGTATGGCGGGGCAAAGGTGGGTATTATGGGGGCCATAGCAGATGCAGTGTTAGCTGCAGGTGGAAAAGCAATTGGTGTATTGCCTGCATTTCTACAACAAAAAGAGCTGGCGCATGAAGGACTAACCGAGTTGATATTGGTAGAAACAATGCATGAAAGAAAAACAATCATGAACGAACTCTGCGATGGTGCACTGGCACTGCCTGGCGGCTTTGGCACGCTGGAAGAATTGTTTGAAATGCTCACCTGGGGACAGCTGGGCTTACACAAAAAGCCCGTAGGAATTTTAAATATCGATGGCTTTTATGACAGCCTGAATGTATTAACGCAGACCATGATGGATAACGGTTTTTTAAAATCATCCAATAGGGAGATGTTATTAATTGAAGATAATATCGAAGCAATTTTGGATAAGATGGAAAATTACAAAGCACCGGAAGTTACAAAATGGTTAGCGCCCGGTACTGTTTAAATCACCTGCCTGGTCTACCAATTCCAGTCGCTTTACAATGCTATTGGGCATAAGCAACGTGCCCGGCGATAATACCGCATTGGCGCCAACTTTACAATGATCGCCAACCAGTGAGCCAAATTTAACTATACCGGTTTGAAGTATGGCTGAATTGTAAACTACCTGAATCAGTTTATTTTCACGCTCATTATAATGATTGGCCGTAACCGCACCAGCCTCAAAATTCACATTGCTACCGAGGATGCTATCGCCAATAAAATTAAGATGGGCAATGGCACTGTTACTAAAAATCATGCTGGTTTTTATTTCGCACCCCATTCCTATTTTTACTGAATTTGCCAAATAAACTCCACCTCTTAAACAGGCATGAGCACCTACGAAACAATGCTCACTTATCACAATCGGTGCTTTTAAAACGGCACCAGCTTCTACCGTAGCTGTTCTATGAATGGCAATACCACCAGCTATTTTATAATTGCTATCCAGCACCCGAATCAGCTTTATCAAAATGGCTGGCAAATCATTTGTCAACTCCCACGGGCTTAGGTGATTGCATTGAGCAAACTGACCCGAAAATCCGGAAATAAAATCATTTATGCTGACCATCTTAAAAGATTATGGCTTTAAGTTAATCCTTTGCAGGCGCAATAGCTGCTTCTTTAAAAACGCTTTGAGAAAATTTGAGTTTCGGCTGTTAAATTGTTTCAACCACTTCCTCTGCCAACCCAAAACTTAAGGTCATACCGGCACCACTCAGGCCATTTAAAATATACACCCCGGCTTCAGGCGACATGAAAATATCTGTTTCGCCGTTGGTTAATTTTGGATAAATGCCATTCCAGCTTTCCAGCAACGACCAGTTTTTAAAATGGGCGAATTGCTTCAGGTAATCCAAAATCATTTTGTTGATAAATTCTTTATCAAACGGATCAAAGGTTAATCCATATTCGTGCGAATCACCAATGGTTAACTCTCCTTGTCCGTTTTGTGATACCATTACATGAATGCCCCAATCAAGGTATTCACTCATTTCATTTTGAAAACGTTCTTTCAGTGCATTCAAGGAAGGCGCTGTTTTAAAACTGTTATAGTGAATCAGTGATAAACCACCACACAGCGAAGTACCGATGCGCCAGTTTTCTGGCTGTGCTACCAGTCGCATCATTTGCAATTTGCATTTGGTGATGGGCATGGCTGAATAAATTTCAGGATACAGGGTTTCAAAATCAGTACCGCTGCAAATAAAAATAATATCTGCTTCATGCTCTTCATCATTGCCGATATAAACCGTTTGATCGGCAATATAACTGACACATTTGCCCCAATGAAATTCGATTCCATACTGCTCTGCAAAATACGCTGGTATCTTAGCAATGGCCTCTCTCGGATCTACAATCAATTCATCCGAACTGTACAATCCACCGATTAAATTTTGTGGATTTACGGAATCATATTTTTGAGTGATTTCGGCGTTGCTAAGTAAAGATACATTGCGCCCCTGCTGATTAAAATTTTCATTCAATTCTGTTAGCACCTGCATTTCATCTGCATGATACCCAAGGTGCAAACTCCCGGATGCTTCGTGCCAGATGCCGGCCGCCTCGCAGGTTTCCTTCCAGATCTGGCGGCTGCGCATTGCCCGGTTATACATCTTGCCTTCGGGTTGCCCAATGGGCCATATCATCCCGAAGTTGCGGATAGAGGCGCCCACAGCCTGCTGTGTGCGATCAAATACTTTAACTGAAAAACCTTTTAATGACAATGCTCTTGCAGTGGCTAACCCCACAATACCAGCACCGATCACGATTGCCTGCTTACTATCCATTTGTATGAAATTTATTATTGAACATCGATTTAAAATACCAGGCTGAAATAACAGTACCGATCACCCCTGCTACCGATAGCACCATTACGCCGTAAGAATAAAAACTGGTCCAGCTTAGCTGGATATTGAATACACTTTTACTGAGCATTACGGCTACACTTCCGAGGTAGCCGTACGAATCTGCCAGGTACATCAGGAAGCCTACATTGCCCGCATATTTAAAAGTAGCAATCATTCTTTCAAACAACACACAATTGAATGGAATATAACCCATATACAAACCAAGCCCTACCAGCATCATCCAGTAAAAAGGAGCTAAATGTCCTTGCATAAACAATAAGGTGGATATCCCAGCCATTAAAAAACCAGTGCCAATGATGATATGTGAAATCATCAGCGCCTGCAGATTATTGCGGATATAAATCATGGCTGAAATCAACACCAGCACAATGATGGTGGTAGGAATTTCTGTTGCTACAAACTTCTCCGGCTGATTGGGGAACCCCATCTCTACCCACATATCAGCCGCAAAATTATCCCGGATATCTCTGAAGATAGTAAGGAACACATAAATGATTAATAAAGTAAGAATGCCGGGAAAAAATGTTTTCAGGTATTCTTTTCGTTCCTGCTTTAGCATTGGTTTTCGCTCTGTACGCAACAATTTATCTGCCTCGGAAGGAGGCGGTATTTTTTCCAGTAACCATATAAACAACAGGAGCGGAATTAAGAATGCCAGGCCTGCAAAAAAGGGTAGCCACATATCAGTAATGGCAAATTGCAACTGCAAAAAACCAGTCACGGTTTTAACAAAGCCGGAGGAAAATATAAAACTAACGGCAAGGGCTGCCCCAATAAAATCGGTTGCCCGTCTACCCTCTACAAATGAAAACACAATGCCCCAGATTAACCCCAGCGGAAATCCATTGAGTAGCAGCACCGGTATATTGTAAGGTGCAGGAATGATGGCGAAAAAGAATAAAGACAGCCATGAAATCCCCAC
>JBBQQP010000243.1:0-5650 GCA_038215675.1 Chitinophagales bacterium
GGAAATTTTCGCCAAACCGGTGTTCCCAGTCGATGGTAAACCCAAGCCAGCCCACATAAAACTCCAGTGCCTTCGGATAATCAAAAATTCTCAAAATCGGTTTTACATTCGCCATGGATAAAATTTTAAATCGTAAATTAAATCTCCTAAAATAATCCTTCCCATGGCAAGCCTTCGATATTTTATTTAATCCGCAAAAAATGCCCTTTCAGCTACGCACTGGTAAATCAATGTCGATGAAAAGAAATTAAATATAACAGTTGGGTTTGATCAATATGAATATCCTTTTGTAGCCAGTTAATCTAAGCTATTAAAGAAACTGTTGGTATAAACCCTTAAGCAAATCGCCACTTATAATAATTTTAATCTACAATTAATTTGCTTCCTGTAATTTTGAAACATGCGTAAATCGCTCAACATTCTCCGCAATTCATTACGACTTACCCTACAGGAATTGAGGGTCAACAAACTTCGTACTGCCCTTAGCCTTACTGGTGTGGCCTTTGGCATCTTTTGTATTATAGGTGTATTTGCCACAGTTGGCAGCCTGGAACGCAACATCCAGGATGAAGTGAACAGTCTTGGCAGCAACACCATCTACATTGACAAATGGGATTACAGCGGCAGTCCGGATAAGCCTTTCTGGAAATTCAGGGCAAGGCCAGTAATGAAATATGAGGAAATGGCCCTGATCAAAGCTCGGTCTCAATTGCTGGACGAAATCAGCTATCTCGTTCGTTCCGGTGGCAATATTTCTCACAACGACGATGTCATTCAAAACATATCACTTTTTGGAATCGTGGAAGGTCAAACGAAAGTGCAACCGATATTTTTTGATAATGGAAGGTATATTTCTTCCGCTGAATTTAACAGCGGATCGCCCGTTGCCTTGATAGGGTTTGATAATGCAGAGAAACTATTTGGCACTTCCCAAAGAGCCGTAGGCAAAACAGTTGAAATAAAAGGCAAGAAAATAACAATCGTAGGTGTTATAAAGAAAGAGGGTAAAAATTTTATAGGTATGGATTTGGATAACTGCGTGATGATTCCCTATAAATTTTGCAAACAAATCGTAGACATCGAAAACTCAAACCCTGTGCTGATTGCAAAAGGAAAGGAGAAAGTTACCCCTACTGCTTTCACGAATGAACTGATAGGGATTATGCGGCAAATTCGACGGCTAAGTCCAAGACAGGATGATAATTTTTCCCTGAATAGTGTGGAGGCATTTAGTAAAGCGATTAATGGATTGTTTATAACAGTCGACATCGTTGGCGGTTTGATCGGTGTAATTAGTCTGATAGTCGGCATGTTTGGAATTGCCAATATTATGTTTGTGACAGTGAAGGAACGTACCAGTATGATCGGACTTAAGAAGGCGATCGGAGCCAAAAGCAGTAGCATTCTTTTTGAATTTTTAATTGAAGCGTCTATGCTCTGCCTGATGGGTGGAGCCATTGGATTATTTTTAGTATACATCCTCACATTGGTGTTTACCAACCTCCTTGATTTCCCGGTATTTGTTTCAATTCCGTTATTGGCTGGCACAGTCGTTATTTGCCTGGTAGTAGGCGTTTTGGCCGGAATATTCCCGGCTTCAAGGGCTGCAAAAATGGACCCGGTGGAAGCTATCAGGAGTAAGTAGAAGCCCCCTAGCCCCATGAAGGGGGAACTTTGGAGTATTTTACTTTTTGGTAACTGCTTTGGATCAAGACCAGTGTTCACTGCTTGCTTTTTAGTGCCGTTTGTTTTTTACATCGCATTTAAGAAAATTTTTTTATGGCATTCTAAGCTTCCCGACCCGAAAGATGTACAATCATTAAAATGAAAGTTTGCATTGCATTATTTTTGCGAAATGGAAAACGGTAGGAATAACTCCCCGCTGGCTGGCGGGAATGGGGTTACAATTTTAGCCATTGAATCATCCTGCGATGATACTGCTGCGGCTGTTTGCAGGGATGGCAGCATTTTATCGAATATTATTGCCAACCAAAAAGTGCATGAAAAATTTGGTGGTGTGGTGCCGGAACTAGCCAGCAGAGCACATATGCAAAACATTGTACCTGTTGTGGATACTGCATTAAAAACAGCAGGGTGCGAATTGTCTTCTATAGATGCCATTGCTTTTACACAAGCTCCGGGCCTGATTGGCTCGCTGCTGGTAGGTGCTCAATTTGCCAAATCAATGGCTCTTTCATTGGATAAACCCCTGATTGCTGTACACCATATGCAGGCACATGTGCTTGCCAATTTAATTGCCGATCAAAAACCCTCGTTTCCCTTTTTATGCTTAACAGTCAGTGGAGGACATACGCAGATTGTATTGTGTGAATCGCCCGCTAAAATGAAAGTAATTGGCCAAACAATCGACGATGCAGCAGGCGAAGCATTTGACAAAAGTGCTAAGTTATTGGGACTCCCCTATCCCGGTGGTCCATTGATAGACAAATATGCCGCTACAGGAGATCCAAATAGATTCCAGTTTCCTGAGCCCAAAATAGACGGATTAAATTTTAGCTTTAGTGGTTTGAAAACCTCTATTTTATACTTTTTAAAAAATGCCGGCGCCAGCAATGTTTTCAAAGAAGCATTTACTGCCTCGGAAGAAGACAGGCAACAATTCATTGATGATAACCTGGCAGATATTTGTGCTTCCATACAAAACAGAATTATAAGCATCCTGCTCAACAAATTAAAAAAAGCTGCCAAAGAATACAACATCAACCAGATTTGCATTGCCGGTGGCGTAAGTGCCAATAGCGGGTTACGAAAAACATTAAAAGAAACCGGTGAGAAAATGGGCTGGCAAACATTTATTCCGGCATTTGAATATTGCACAGACAATGCAGCCATGATTGCCATTACAGCCTACTATAAATATTTGGAAAAAGACTTTTCCAACCTCGATATCAGTCCATCGCCAAGAGCTGTTTGGAAATAGAGGGTTGAAAGTTAATGGTTGATGGTTAATGGTTGAAAGGTGAAGGATGCAGTTCTAAACCTTTTGGGGGCTTTTTTATTAATTCATAATTATTCGTGCATTCGTGGCCAACAATTATTTTCAATTTAAACAGTTTACCGTTTACCAGGAAGCATGTGCCATGAAAATTTGCACGGATGCCTGCATCTTCGGAGCTTACCTTGCAGCGATTCTTCATACAAAGCAGTTACCTGCAAATAGCATTTTAGATATTGGAGCTGGCACCGGTTTGCTAAGTTTAATGATGGCCCAAAATACGTCTGTTACCATTGATGCGATAGAAATAGATAAAGCCGCGTTTGTGCAGGCCAGACAAAATATAACACAATCACCGTGGAAAGAAAGGATTACTATTTTGAATGAAGATGCCCTCGCATTTAATTCTGAAAAGAAATATGATTGCATCTTATCCAACCCTCCATTTTTTGAAGGCGATCTCAAATCGGGCAATCAAAAGAAAGATGCGGCTAAACATGATATCACGCTTACGCTTGAGCAATTGTTACAGGTAATCAACCGGCACCTTTCTACCACTGGCTTCTTCGCCGTTCTACTCCCCTATTACCGGCTGGATTATTTTATTGAATTATCCCGGCAAGACGGGTATTTTTTAAATCAATCATTACTTGTAAAACATACCGATGCACATCCTTTTTTTAGGGGCATTTTACTTTTCAGCAGGGCACAAAGCCCGATTAAAAAACAAGAACTGTCGATTAAAAATAAATCAGGAAACTATACATCTGAATTTGTTGAGTTGATGCAGCCCTACTATTTGCACCTGTAGCATTTGGATAATCTCACAGTATAAAAACTAAGGCATGGAATTGTACTTCAAATAACTTCCATCATTCAACAGTATCCTTTGTAATTCCCCCGTATGCCTTCATATATGCAAACTCTTCGGTAACAAACCCGGCCTTTACGATCGTAGCCTTGTCAATCGTTTTACTTCCACCTTTTCTGATGTCGTCCAATACAAATTTGATGAGTTGCTCGCCAAAATACCGGCTGGCATCCCGGGGTAATTCATTGGGAAGATTACCCACTGCCATCAAATCAATTGAATTGGAAAGATAAGGTGCTGTTTTTTGAAAGGTAGTTTTGTCAACGCCATAAACAGGATCATCGATGGTAGCATCACCCAGATTACATGGCACAGAACCACCTTTATCATCCGTAATGTCGGCCACAGTAATAATCCGAAAACCAGGCTGCTGCATATCTTCCAGTTCAAATAAACGAGGCACTTGTTTATCCCAATACACACCGTTGATGAGCAGGTCTGTCTCCGATGTAAACGAACGGAACTTACAAATATATTCTTCGGGATGCGCATGAAAAAATTCCCGGTTATACTTTCCCGTTACATTGTGTTCATATAAATCGCTTCCCTTCAAATGCACATAGACCGGATAGGTAAAGCTTCGCTCAAGATACTCGTCTGCCTCCACTTCGTGAATTCCCAGCAGGTTCATAATTTCCAGTACACCATGTGCCACACGGCCACTACCCGTTACCGCTATTTTAATATTGGGTACTTTCAATCCAAAATAAGTATGTATTAGTTTTTGAAAACTATTAACCGAGCCAACCCGCTGCAATCTGAACAACCCGGTACGCTTGCCATAAGCCATCATCCCATTGTGCGCCCCTACAATACCGGCAAAAAATCCAAAGCCAATAATACGGGTGCCATCTTCATGCTCCAGGCATTCGTAGTCAATCAGTGTGATTTTTTTTTCAATTACCGATTGAAAAAGTAGTTGATTATAAGACTGTAATTTTTTGGTATGAGAAAAAAAAAGGTAGGTCTTACCGGCTATCAGCATATCCACCGGTACTTCTTTAATCCCCATCAAAACATCGCATTCACCCAGGTGTTCCTTTACTTCTACACCGGCCATCTCGTACTCCTTATCGCTGTAACAACGGCTGGTACTGTGTTGTGCTGTAACCGTTATATCCGGAAAGTTTTTATGCAGCCATTTACACTGGGCAGGAGTAAGTGCCACCCGACTATCTGCGGGAATTTTGCCTTCCCTGATTAATCCAATTTTAAGCATCAATCGTAAAATTTTATTGCAATTTATTGTATCCTTGTTTAGCAACGGCATATCATTAATAAGTACATGAAATATGGACGAAAAAAGGCCAATCAAAACTTTTGCGCTCGTTAGACACTTGAATGAAAATAACTAAGCGATTTAGTCATTAGGCAGTAGTAAGTATCTTTGCGCCATGAATTATTTTCAATTATTTGATCTGCCGGTAAGCTTGCGGGTAGACAGGTCGGGCTTGTCAAAAAAATATTTTGAACTACAGAAACAATTTCATCCCGACTTTTTTACACAGGAAGATGAAGCTGATCAGAAAGATGCGCTTGAGAAATCCTCGATGATCAATAAAGCGCTAAAAGTATTGCAGCAGCCGGATCTAACCATTCAATATTTACTGCAATTAAAAGGGTTACTTACTGAAAATGAGAAGTACGCCCTACCACCCGATTTTTTAATGGAGATGATGGAACTGAATGAAAAGCTGACAGAAGTAGACCCCGAAACATTTAAACAGGAAGTTGCAGCACTGGAAACGGAGCAATATTTTGCAGTGAAAGACATCATTGAAAACTATGTGGATGCCACCATTACGTCCGATCAGTTATTAAAA
>JBBQQP010000244.1:0-5643 GCA_038215675.1 Chitinophagales bacterium
TGCTAAAGTAAGCAAGTATTGTACGCTGTAAATTAAAACTGAATAGTTTCCCTGTTAATTAAAATGAAATGTTACTAATTTTCCAACTCCGGTTTTTATTGCCTTGTTTTATTTGGGATCTATAAGATTGCATCAGGTGCAGCAATGCATAAGGTAGTTATTAAAAAGAGCATATTGTTTTTTAATATAAAGATTTGCCTATTTCCTAAATATCACCTTGTTTAAAAAGGACAGTATTCAATGCTTAATTAAAGAAAAAAAGAAAGTATAAAATACGGATGAATTAAATTTTAAATAAGTTTTTAATTTAATTTTTATCATCCTGCGGTTATCAGATAAATGAGATAAAATATTTTAGTTTTTATTCTTTTTAAACGAGTGAATGATGGAAGAATGTTCGTAAATTATACAAGGAAATCAAACCTTTCAAAATCTACTAAAAAGGTTCGCAAGCCCCTGGCACTGCCGCACAAAAAAGATCAAATCTACGACACCCACCGACCCGATTTCCTTTAGCAATATTGTGAGTTTTGCAACGCGTTTATTTTATATCCTTTGAAAGAGTTTTTGTTACAGAAACTGCTGTGCCATTTTTTTGATACAGTAACCTTCTATTGTCTTTTTATCTCTAACGTAAAAAAAAATAACATGAAAAAAATTTTAACTTTATCAACAATGATCCTTACAGCGATTGTTGTTAATGCACAGGATCCCACCATTGTTTCAAGCGCAAACAACTGTAGTGTATTTCGCAATTTCAACACTTATCATGAAGACTTTAGTTCTCCTAGTATTTATTCAGACCCAAATGATGTTTCCTTTTATTGGGATGCTGTGGCAGGAGCAGAAATTGAGAACAGCCAATTGACGATGCGGACGGCAAGTTTAATTTCACCTATCTATATCCAGCGTGAACAGGGTGCAGTTACCGTTGGTTTCAAATATTCAGTGCCATCTGGCACTTCTTACAGGTTAAGGATAATTTCTGTAGATCCAAACGATCCCAGAGAAATGGTGGCTACTACTGCTAACGGACCTGTATACACACCGTTTAGCCAAACCAACGGCAATATCTGTTTATTATTAGTGGATGCAGACCTCGTTGCAGGTAAGCGTGTTCGGTTTGAATTTGCATTTCGGGTTACACAACCGGGTAATCTTTTATTTGATGATCTTTCATTGTCAGTGGCAGCGGGGCCATTACCTGTAACCTTCCAGGGGTTTGTTGCCCGGAAAAATAATGATGGCAGTATCAGGCTTTTATGGAATGTGGCCCGGGAACAAAATGTGAAAGGTTATTTTATTGAAACCAGTACCAATGGGGCCAATTTTACCAACGCTGGTTATGTGAGTGCTGCCCAAAAAATGGTGTATAGTTTTGATTATACCGGTAAACAATCAGCGCTGTTATTTTTTAAAATTAAGAACGTAGACTACGATGGAAAAAATACCAATTCGTCCATCATAAAAGTATTTGCAAAAGATCAAACCAGCAGTGGCATACAATTGTATCCGGTACCAGCCATCGAACAGGTAACCATACAACATGCGAAAGCTTCATCGAATGGTATAATTACTTTATATAGTCCGGCAGGTAAATTATTGCAACAGGTGAAGGTAGCGCCACTTACTTTGCAGACTCAGGTAAACGTAAGTAATCTTGCAAAAGGCGTATACATTCTAAAGTACAATGATGGCATTGTTAAAGAACAAGCTGTAATGCTGATTAAGAATTAAATTTTAAATTTGTTGTAAGAAAGGCCTGCTGTTTTGCAGGCCTTTTTTTTACCATCAATATCACTGAAGTAGCAGGCAACCGTTTATTAAGTTGTGGGAGGGTGGTTCTTGGTTATGTGATAACTGTAGAAATGATGTTACATTTTGAATCGGGGAAATTAACCGGCGTTTATTAGTCCCGAAAACCGGTTGTTATTGATAGATGGATAAACTTATTGGGAATGAATTATCGCGTTGCAGAGAGTTTATTCAATTCAAGCGTAATAGCTTTGAAACAATTGGCCTGAGTTTTATCTCCATTATTTTCAATGCCTTTCGCTGCATAATATTCATCCAAAAAAGCGGCCGCACCAGACCAGATCGTTTGCATGATACCGAGATAATATTTTTTTGTTTTGGATTTTGCCATTGTACGGTACTTCACCATATCCTGTGTTTGGATGCTTGCAATTGCCGGATTTCGCCAGGCGCACGTAATTACATTCAATCCTTTTTCAGCAAAATAGATGGCTGTTTGTTCGGCTTTTTCATAATGCCAGTTGCAAATAATCACTTTCTTTGAAATTAAATTGACGGCATCGTGTGTATCGTTGAAACTACCTTCCCATTCTCCAATACCGGTTGCCCGGCCGTCAATGAAGCGATCGCCCCAAATCCATAGATTCCTGTTTTTTTCTGCCAGGTGGTTTTGAATTTTGTTGACTTCTCCTGCAAACAATGCAGCCTTATTTTTACCGGCACACCTTGGGCATTTTGCATCACCAATATAAAAAACCTCGTCCATACCAGCATGAAAAGCGTTGGTTTCAAATACGTCACAAATTTCATCCATTAAATCAAATACGATGGCATGTACATCCGGGTGCAATGGACAATAGCTCTTGCAGTAAAGGCTATCCGCATTGGGCCAAACATATTGCACGGGCATTTGCACATGCGGTGTTTCATCAAACTGGGGATACACTTTTAACAAGTTGGTTATTTTACTTGCCCAGGATTGGTGGCCGAGTAAATTGATTTGTGGTATCAGGCGAATGTTACTTTGTCTGCATGCATTTACTATTTGTTGCACCGCTGATTTTGGTAGTGCACCACTGTCCCGCAATTCTGGATGGCGCTCAAACTCGTAATTAAAATCGATGCGAAGGATAAGTGTATTTATTTTATTAAGCGGTAGCTCTTCGTTGATAAATTTTACAAACAGATCCAGTTTATCAGGTTTTGGAGCAGCGATACAAAATGCTCTTACCGGTAGCATTTTATCTAATGGACTTTGAGCATAGAAATTATCGGTAAGGATTATAATAAAAAAAAGTAAATGTAAAACTGCGACGCAAAATTGTTTGTTGTTTGAATGCATATATTTTAATTTAAAGCAAAAACTAAAATAAGAAAATTAATCAATGATAGAAGGAAATTTTATCTGTGCGTACTGTGGTTGCTTTAGTTTTTCTTTAAGATTAATGAATGTTTCATAGGGTCCGGCCGTAGAAAAAAGGTTTAAAATCCAGGCAGGTACATCGTCTCCGGGATCAAATTGAATTCTATATTCAACCTTATATTGTAAATGGCTCACCGGCGTTACAATCCAGGTTGCATTCGAATATTTGATCCTTACCTTATCCTTTTTTGGCGGTAAGTAATCGTCTGCATTCTTTGCAACAATCGTCATAACTTTTGTTGCTGGATTTTGATGAACAGTCATATGCACGGCCATATCCCTATTGTCCAATGGCCAGGGCACTTCAATTTCTGTGTAGTAAAAAACATCTGAGGTAGTTACTGTCTTGATTAGTTCAGATTTGATTGTTTTATAAACCCAGTCCTTTTGATTTTTTACATCAAAAATTACAGCCGCCAGTTGTGAAATTTTTCCTTCCAATAATGTTTCTACCTTTAATTCATTGAACTTGAAACCTTTGTTTTTTCGGGCAAAAACTTTGATCCCATTTTTGTCTTTTTTTAAAGTCCAGTCTGCCTGGCTTTGCACCGGCTGCTGAAAAAGTAAGCATAGCGAAATTATGATAGCGGTGAATTTCATTGATCATTCTTTGAGATAATTAAATCAGGTGTAAATTTATATCTGCCGTCCGGATATAAAGAAAAATAGCTACAAAATTTTCGCCAAATCTTATTGATTCCATAACAGCTAAAGTAAACGGATTTACTTTCTTTTTACCGTAACACCAAGTTACGATAGAGAAATGATCTAACGCTCTGCGCATAAATGCCGGTGTTAAAAAAAATACTCATTTTAGTTACATCAACTCAACTTAAATTTCCGTACATATTGCCTGTTTTGCAGTAGTTTGCGAGCACCCGCCAGTTTTGATACATAAAAAAAGCTACCTTATTCAGGCAGCTTTCACTTCATAAAATTTCAGGAAAATTAATCTTTCAAATTCCAAACCAGTGCACTGGCGCCTAGTATGGCTGCATCCGCTTCTTTCAATTCACTAAACAGCAATTTTACCTTGTTTTGAAAAATAGGAAGCAGGTTGCCTTCCATATGTTTACGGGTAGGATTTAGCAAAAGGTTGCCTGCCTTGGTAAGTCCGCCAAATAAAATGATGGCTTCCGGCGAAGAAAACATTACAAAATTGGCCAATGATTCACCCAAAATCTGCCCGGTAAATTCAAAAATACGATTGGCAATAGAATCACCCTGCATGGCGCAATCAAATACAGTTTCGCTGGTGAGTTCATTGATGGTATAATTGCGCAGTAAACTTGCTTCTTCGGGATGATTGGTCAACATCTCAAGTGCAGTCTCACGCACACCGGTAGCCGAAGCATACGATTCCAAACTTCCTCTCATGCCGGTAGATTTGTGCATTCTTCCACCGGGACGGATAATCGTGTGTCCAAGTTCACCGGCAAATCCATCATGGCCCAGCACAATTTTTCCATCTATTACAATTCCGCTGCCTACGCCTGTGCCGAGGGTGATGGTGATAAAGTCTTTGATGTCTTTGGTACAACCGTACATCATTTCACCAACCGCAGCCGCATTCGCATCGTTGGTAAGTTTTGTTACAAGACCAAATTTCTTTTCAATCAGATCTGCAATTGGTATAATGCCTTTCCATTTTAAATTCGGCGCATATTCAATGGTACCGGTATAAAAATTCCCGTTGGGGGCACCCATGCCAATGCCGGTAAAGTCATCAATGCCCCCCAGCTTTTTGATCATTGGGTAAAGCTTGGCGTACATATCATCAATAAAATCTTCCACCACCTCATGTTCATTACTTGGTACCCGATCCTGTTCAAGGATATTGCCATTGCGGTCAACCACACCAAATTTTGCGGTGGTACCCCCTACATCAATTCCAACTGCGTACTTCTTTTTCATAAATCCAGTTTGTTGCTTCTTTACTTTTTTTTGAATGAATTTTAGTGACCACCTTCTGCATTCAATGCATCATAATCTATTCCCTGTGATTTTAAAACAGCCTTTGCCCGGATGGCATAAAAAGCAAGGTAGGCAAAGCATGCCACACCAACGATATAACTCATTTGAATACCAATTTTATCGGCCAGTAATCCCTGTAAATAGCTAATCAAGCCACCACCCATAATCATCATAATAAGGAGGCTGCTGCCTTGACCGGTGTTTTTCCCAAGGCCTGCAACTGCCAAAGTAAATATACAAGGCCATAAAGTACTGCAAAAAAGACCCACACTAATAAATGCATATGCACTTACCATACCGGAGGTGGCCATGCCAATAACTAAAGCTGTGATGCCCAATCCTGAAAATATTAGTAACATGCGTGCCGGATTTCCCTTGCTAAAAATATCTCCGATGATCATAATTGCAATCACAAAAGCATAAACGAAGAACTGGGCTACATCATGCTGCGCAATGGCATTCACGGTTAGGAAAACACCAAAAGCGAGGTA
>JBBQQP010000245.1:0-5628 GCA_038215675.1 Chitinophagales bacterium
ATAAATTTCCAGGTACCATTCAGGGTTTGGTAAAAAGGTGATTTACTGTAATCGGCTGCTTTTACATCAGCAGCATTGGTAAAAAGCATCGCAGTAGCGTGTGGTTTTTCTTTATTTTGCTGAACCAGTGCCGGGTTTTCCCAGTCATTTTGTTGCTGGGCAAAGCATACATTTGAAAACAAAGCGGCAAGCATAAAAATCCTCTTCATAATATAATTGTTTGATTGAATCGTTAGCGGTAAATGTAGGATATATAAAATGAACCGGGGCATTTAAACTTGGTTTTAAATCAATCAAGACTCGAATTGCTGGTCAAACCCAATTTGGCTTTTGATGCACATTGGTATCCGGTATTTCTATCAAATCAATTTATAGTATCAGGCAGATTCTATGTTTTTTTTAGCCAAACATTTGAATTACTATTGAACTTCATCCGATAGCTATCGGATGGCGTCGCACGTTTGAAAATTCATTTTTCAATGTAGCTTTTTGCACAATGGTAGAAGCAAACATTCTCCCCGGTTACATACTTTGCCAAATCGAAGCTGCCTCCATCCAGAGCGAAGTCGAAGGGGGCGTTCATCCTTAGCGAAGTCGAATGAATGCATCAATCAAAACATCCCGCTATTCGGAAGAAAAAAAACAGAACTCAACCCGATACAAACAAGTCATTGCGAACCTTCCTAATCCTCTAATACAGCCACCCAACCAACAAAACAATCCGCCCTTTTATCACAACCCCAACTCTTTCACATTCTCCCTGAAACTGCACTATCAGCTAAAGCCAATTTTCCTGTATCAAGATCATGTTTTCCCCATCCTGAAATCATCCTTTTTAAAGACTACCTGTTTTACCTTGTAAGGTCAATTTGATTTTTCATTTTAAAATAAACGACATGAAAAAGTTATTTACCCTGATGCTACTATTTCCTGTGTTAGGGGGCTATTCTCAAAAATGGGAAAAGAATTATGATTTTGTAGACAACTGCCTTTGCGGACTATCGAAGGTTAAAAAAAATGACAAAATCGGCTATGTCAGTAAAGAAGGCGTAGAAGTAATAAAACTTCAATACGATGATGGCCTCGCCTTTGAAGGTGGTTATACAGCCGTTAAAAAAGGCGCTAAATGGCTATACCTCGACAGCACAGGAAAAGTGATTACAGAAGCCATTTTTGATGACGCACTTAGCTTTAGCAACGGATTGGCTGCGGTATCAAAAAACAATATGTATGGTTTTATTAATACCTCCGGCGATGTGGTGATTCCCATTGAATTTTCAAATGCCCGTAGCTTTGCTGAAGAGCTTGCACCTGCTGCTAACGCAAAAGGCTACTGGGGATTTATTGATTTAAAAGGCGATTGGGCAATTAAACCCCTATACCATTTTGCCAATAGTTTTGAAGGCGGTGAAGCAAGGGTAATGAAAGGTGAAAAGATAATGTACATTGATAAAGGGAATAAGGTGTTGCATGAATAAGAGTCATGAACATTTATAGCAGGATTATTTACCAACAAGTGTAAACCTATTTTAGGACAATGCACACCAGGCTGACCGTCCCGGTCTGATTGGTGTAAAAGATTGAATGCCAGCATTTGTCTATTCGAAGCCAGTGGGAATTATGGCTTTATGTTTTCGACTACTTCAAACAACCCAATCAGACCGAGAGGGTCAGGTTGGATTGTATCCCCCCAGAATATCAGCCCACAATTCAACCTGCGAAAATAACTACCACCTGACCGTTCCTGTCTGACTGGTGTAGATTGAACGTCAGTATTTATTTAGTCGAAGCCGTTGAAAATTATTTGTATTAACCAGTCAAAAACAAGATTTCAGTCCTATGCCTGACTGAGCTATTTTTGCATTCTCAATGCACTCACCAATGCTCACGTTCGTTGAGACACGCTGCTGTAAAAAACAATTTCTTCATTATCTTGCATCCAATCATCCAATTAAAAATGTCAATACAGATGATGAAACCCTAAAAAAAATGAAGGCTGTACAATCGATTGGATGTTTATTCAAATAGCCTCACAGTTGCAGGTATCACCTAATATAAAACTTTAGCAGGCGTATTTTCAAAATTATGCAGACAACGAAAAAAAGCGTTAACCGGCCTTATTTAAAAGTGAGGAGGAATTCATCTACACACGTTGGTGAAGGTTTAACCCAGGTTTTACATTTGAAACCCTGTTTACTATCTTCAACTGAAAATCCGGGTTTAATGATTGCTGCCCATTTAAACATCAATTAATGCCAAAAAAATTATTTGCGTTTACCTTTTTTGTATGCTTTACTGCATTCGCTTTCGCTCAAAATGACACTTCTATTGTATCAAAGGATACCACCGGTAAATTGGGAGGAGGTATCAAAAAACTTGCAGGTAATATTTTCAACCGGTATTTTAACGATTCAGGCAGCCCGGAAAAACCAAAGTTCTTATTCTACCCTACGCTTGCATTTTCGCCAGAAACAAGTTGGGAAATAGGTATTTCTACATTGCTTCTATTTTACGCCAAAAAAGATACAGCTAACCGCCTGAGTGAGATACAATCATTGAACTTTTACACCCTTAATAAGCAATACGGCGCCTGGTTTGAGCATTATATTTACACGGATAAAGACAAGTGGTTTTTTCTTGGAAGATTGCGGTTTCAACGTTTTCCACTGCTATACTATGGCATTGGGCCTTACGCTAAAACAGCAGATGAATTACTGGTAAATTCAAATTCTATTCTGATACGGGAAAGGGTACTGCGTAAAATTATGCCCAATCTTTTTGCCGGTTTTGAATTTGATTACCAAAAATTATATAACAGCAGTATTGAACAAATGGGCAGCAACCTGCCTGCACCATCGGGCAGCGCGGGAACGCAAAATATTGGCCTGGGTGCAGGTATTGTTTACGATACAAGGCACAATGCACTCAATGTACGAAGCGGCAATTTTGCAGAAGTAGCCATGCTAAACTATTCTCCATCCTTGGGGAGCGATTACAAATTTCGCTCCGTTACATTTGACGGCCGTTTATACCGAACGGTAAAGAAGAACCAGGTGTTTGCGGCCCAGTTGTACGGCCAGTTTATCGGCGGCAATCCTCCCTTTAACCAAATGGCCCTGGTAGGAAATGAAAGTCTGATGAGGGGCTATTACACGGGCCGTTACCGGGATAAAAATTACATTGCGGCACAGGCAGAATATCGTTTTTTGCCATTTGGATTTAGTAAACGCATTGGTGCCGGTGCATTTATTGCGTCGGGTGTAGTGGCGCCGGCATTCAACAAATTTTCTATCAACAATATTTTGCCATCTGGCGGCGTTGGACTGCGTTATCTTATCTTCCCCAAAAAAGATATTTATTTAAGATTTGATGTTGGGTTTACAAGGGAAGGACCAGCATTTTACATTTTTTCCGGAGAGGCCTTTTAACAACGGCAAATAAAAATGTGACTTTGCCTTGGCAACAACGGTATAAAGGGTCGCCCTTCCGCTCACATAATATTACTGTGTTTATAAAAAAAGGTACAATATAATCCAGCACCTGAGATTTCAAAGCAGTAGTAACCAGTCTTGCACAGAACAGAATCTGCGCCAGACTGGGGAACTCCAATCTGCACAATGCTGCGTCACGCTTTTTTGGGCTTTGCCTTATTGATTACCAATGCCCATTACTACTACAGAGCAAAAAGTTGCTTATTGGTATACAGTACACGAGTGCGACGCAACAATGACGCCCAGAGCAAATATGCCGGGTACAAAATTTTTTCATTTGTTCAATTTGATACTAGAGATGCCTTTCTTTAAATATTTAGCCGCTTCAATTCTTTTACGGCATAATCGCAGGCTCTTGCGGTGAGCGCCATAAAGGTGATGGACGGATTTACACAGGAGCCAGATGCCATGCAGGATCCATCGGTAACAAATACATTGGGCACTTCGTGCATTTGATTGAAGCCGTTCAATACCGATGTTTTTGCATCCCGGCCCATGCGTACCGTGCCCATCTCGTGATTGGCATTTCCGGGGAAAGAAATATTATTGGTGATATTGATATTTTTTAAACCGGCCGCTTCAAACATTTCCTGTGCACTAATCGCCATATCGTTGTGCATGGCCTTTTCATTGTCTTTAAATTCGCAATTGACCACCACAACCGGTCGCCCAAATTTGTCCTGCTTCGCATGATTGAGTGTGATGCGGTTATCCTGGTAAGGCAGGCATTCACCGTAAGAAGTAAACCGGATCTTCCAGCCATCGGGCTCCGTCAAAGAATCTTTAAAAGCTGCTCCAATTCCATCGCTGGTTTGCATCCTCGATCTGGAGGCTCCTCCCTGATAATTGTAGCCGCGTAAAAAACCAGTTTCCTGTTTTTGTACATTTTTAAATCTGGGAATATAAACACCTGTAGGCCTGCGTCCAAAATGATAGGTATCTTCAAACCCTTCCACATCGGCCGTTGCAGAAAGCCCTTTGTGATGATCCATTAAATTGCGCCCTACCTGGTCGCTGCCATTGCCCAATCCATTGGGGAACCGGTTGCTCGTTGAATGCAACAACAATGCTGCGGTGGCAATGGTAGATGCATTTAAGAATATCATTTTTGCATAAAACGTTTCTTCTTTGTTGGTTAGGGTATCGATTATTTCAATGCCCGATGCCCGTTGCTTTTGCTCATCATACAACACTTTATTGACCAGCGAATTTTGCCTTACAGTTAAATTACCGGTTGCATAAGCAGCGGGCATTGTGCTGGCATTCGTGCTAAAATAAGCACCAAACGGACAACCCCTCTGACAAAGATCCCGGGCCATACATTGTCCCCTGCCTTGCACCGCCCTGGTTAAATTGGCTACCCGGCCGATAATCAATTTTCGATCATCGTACTTTTCTTCGAGTTGCTGCTTGAAGTGTTTTTCTGCAATATTCATTTCGAATGGCGGTTGAAAAATACCATCCGGCAACTGTGGAATTCCTTCAACCGATCCGCTTACGCCAATGAAAGATTCTACATAATCATACCAGGGTGCAAGCTCCTTATACCGCAGCGGCCAATCTACACCGTTACCATCCTTTAAATTGGCATTGAAATCCAAATCGCTCCAACGAAAACTGAGCCTACCCCACAACAGAGAACGACCGCCTAATACGTCGGGCCTTATCCAATCATACCGCTTTGTTTCTTCATACGGATTTTCCAGGTCGTTGATGAAAAAGTGTTTGGTATCTTCCTTGTATGAAAAGTGACGGGTTTGTACCGCATGTTGCTTTTTATCCGCTTCTGTCAGTTGCAGGCTATGCGGAAATTCCCATGGATCCATAGTAGCCGTTGGATATTTGGGATGCTCTACATTGCCGCCCCGTTCCAGTAACAATACTTTCAGTCCTTTTTCACAAAGCTCTTTAGCGGCCCATCCACCAGTGATGCCTGAGCCTACGATAATTACGTCGTAACTGTTTTGTTGTTTTGCTTTTGTATTGATATTGGTTGAATCGCCTGGCATGATTGTATGAATTTTTTGATGGCTACAGAAGATAAATGACTGTATATTTAAAGTGCTTTGTAAATTTTATTTTAGTACCTGTTGTTTCATTACAACCGGGTAATCTGCCAGCGCAATTTCCGGTTCGG
>JBBQQP010000246.1:0-5552 GCA_038215675.1 Chitinophagales bacterium
TCACCTTTTGGGGTTACAGGGAAGCGTAACCGAATTTATATTGGCAGCGGTTTTTAACCACAAAGCTACCAGCCAGCTCAATCATCTGGTAATTTTAAGAGATGCGGAAGAAGCCGCCTATTTCCACAACACATTCGAGAACCTGACCGACGCCCTCGATATTTTTTACTTTCCCTCGTCCTTTAAAAATAAAAAGAATTATCGCCTGCTCAACAGCAGCCATGTGATGTTGAGAACAGAAGCTTTAACCAAAATAGCCGCTGGTAGCAATAAAAAAGTGCTGATCACACATCCGGAAGCCTTGTTTGAAAAGGTAGTATTGCCCAAAACATTATCGGAGAATATCATTTCCATCAAGCAGGGCGCTACACTGGATGTGAACGAACTGCTGGAAAGGTTTGTGGACTATGGTTTTGAAAGATCGGATTTTGTATATGAACCCGGCCAGTTTGCAGTACGTGGCGGCATACTTGATATCTACTCATTTGGTAATGAAAAACCGTACCGCATAGAACTATTTGGCAACGAGGTGGATAGCATCCGCATCTTTGATCCGGAATCGCAGTTGAGTGAACGAAAGTTATTACAGGTAAACATTATCCCCAATGTGGAGACGCAGTTTGAAACCGGTGATAAAGTTTCTTTGCTGGAATTTTTACCCGGGAACACCGTTGTTTGGTCACATGACTGGCAATTCATCAAAGAAAAAATACAACAGCAGGAAGAAGATCTTCAACTGTATCTGGAAGTTGTAAAAACCAGTACGGATATCCGAAAGCAGGTTACGGATGATGAAAGTGAAATCAATGAAAAATCCAATGTGACTCAAGATGATTTTGTAAAAGCGGATACTCTTGAAGAGCAGGTGACGCAGCGCCACGTAATTGAATTTGGCAGCAAAAGCTATTTTGGTGCTTTTCAAAAAAATAACAGTGCCAGCGTTTTTTCATTTACCATTCATTCGCAGCCAGCCTTTAACCGGCAATTTGATCTGCTGATAAAAAACCTGAAGGATTATGAAGCAAAAAAATACAATATCTATTTGTTTGCTGATAATCCCAAACAGCTCGAAAGACTGCATATTATTTTCACCGACTTAAAAGCGGAGATACAGGTTACTCCAGTGCCCACCTCCATCCACGAAGGATTTATTGATGATGATTTGAAAGTGATCTGCTACACCGATCACCAGATATTTCAACGTTACCACAAGTATAAAGTAAAGCAGGCCTTTAGTAAAAACAAGGCGCTCACTTTAAAGATGCTGCGGGAATTACAACCGGGCGATTATGTAACGCACATTGATCATGGCGTGGGTGTTTACAGCGGCTTACAAAAGATTGAGGCTAATGGCAAAATGCAGGAAGCCGTAAGAATTCAATATAAGGATGGCGATCTTCTGTATGTAAACATTTCGTCGCTGCATAAGATTGGAAAGTATAGCGGCAAGGAAGGTAGCATACCCAAAATGAACAAGCTGGGCAGCGATGTCTGGAATAAATTAAAAGAGAAAACAAAGAGACAGGTAAAGGATATTGCAACCGACCTGATAAAATTATACGCACAAAGAAAGAGCCAGGAGGGCTTTACACATAGTCCCGATAATTACATGCAGACGGAACTAGAAGCATCCTTTATTTATGAGGATACACCCGACCAGGGGAAGGCAACCGAAGACGTAAAGCGTGACATGGAAAAACCATCGCCGATGGACCGGCTGGTATGTGGTGATGTAGGATTTGGTAAAACAGAAATTGCCATAAGGGCTGCATTTAAAACCTGCTGCGATGGTAAACAGGCTGCCATACTCGTTCCTACAACCATTTTGGCTTACCAGCATTTTAAAACCTTTGGCGAACGATTAAAAGACTTTCCGGTAACCGTAGATTTTATCAATCGTTTTAAATCGGCGAAAGAAAAAAAAGAAACACTGCAAAAAGTTGCAGAAGGAAAAATAGATATCATTATCGGTACCCATTCGCTCTTAGGCAAAGATGTAAAGTTTAAAGACCTCGGATTAATGGTGATTGATGAAGAACAAAAGTTTGGTGTGTCTGCGAAAGAAAAATTAAAGCAATTAAGAACAACAGTAGATTCACTTACACTCACAGCAACGCCAATCCCAAGAACGCTGCAGTTTAGTTTAATGGGTGCAAGAGACCTCAGTATTATCAATACACCACCACCCAATCGCCAGCCAATTCAAACAGAAGTGATGGTATTTAATGAAGATGCTATCCGGGATATTATTTATTATGAGACCGAAAGAGGCGGACAGGTTTTCTTTATTCACAACCGGGTAAAAGGTCTGGCAGAAATGAAAAGTCTGATACAGGGGCTTTGCCCGGATATCAGCATTGCTTATGCGCATGGGCAAATGGAAGGCGATCAGCTGGAAGACACGATCCTTGATTTTATGGATAAGAAATATGATGTATTGGTTTGTACCAACATCGTAGAAAGCGGAGTGGATATTCCCAACGTAAATACCATCATCGTTAACAATGCACACCAGTTTGGATTGAGTGACCTGCACCAGTTGCGGGGGCGTGTAGGGCGTAGCAATAAAAAAGCCTTTTGTTATTTATTGGCGCCTCCAATGAGTACTTTACCAACTGATAGCAGAAAAAGGCTAAGTACGCTGGAACAATACAGTGATTTGGGTAGTGGCTTCCAGATTGCGATGAGAGATCTTGATATCCGTGGCGCAGGAAATATGCTGGGGGGCGAACAAAGCGGATTTATTGCAGAAATTGGCTTTGAAATGTACCAGAAGATACTAGATGAAGCCATTAGAGAACTGAAGCGTTCCGATTTTAAAGATCTCTTTAAGGAAGAAATAAACTTACAGGATGATTTTGTAAAAGATTGCAGCATAGATACCGACCTGGAAATATTGATACCAGATACCTATGTAGAAAGTATTACCGAAAGATTGAGTTTATACAGCCGGCTGGACAACTGTGAAACTGAAAAAGACCTGGAAGATTTTCATACAGAAATGCTCGATCGCTTTGGCCCAATCCCGGCTCCTGTAGAAGACTTGTTTACAACTGTAAGATGCAGGCGCATTGCAGTAGAGCTGGGCTTTGAAAAGATGATGCTGAAACTTGAGACACTGAAGTGCTTCTTTGTAAGCAACCCTGATTCGCCTTATTTTCAAAGCGAAACCTTTACCAGTATTTTACAGTTTTTACAAAAAGGTACCAATAAAGCAAAACTAAAACAAGTTGGCAAAAACGGCATCCTGGTAGTGGAAGAAGTGAAGACTATGAAAACTTTACATAATTTTTTACATCGAATGCGGGAGTCTTTATAGTAATTTCGATAAAATTCTATTTGATGGGTTGCCAATGCTTCCTCTGCAACATTGTTATTGGGCATCGTTCTTTTCATAAGCCTAATCCAAAACCTAAAAACAATCAATTAATATTTTAAATCACATCCTCGCATATTTTGAATGCTACGCAAAATAAAGAATACAAAAAGGCCATTCGATTTTAACGAATGGCCTTAATAAATTTACCAGTTTTAAAATTACCAGCCTTTTTTAGCTACGCCATCTTTAACGGCTTCCAATGCTCTAGCTTCACCAAGCATGGTGGTCATTTTATTACCCTTACCGTCATTGCCTTGTGCCATATATCCGCCACGGGCTGTTTTGGTTATCACTGCATCCTGCATGGGAACGTCTTTTTCTTTCGTTTTCATGCAATAGGCTGTTAACATTTTTGACATTTTGTAGAATTTATGGTTAGTAAATATGTGTGAAGTACCAAACTTCAGAGTACAAGCTACTAAAAATATTGGTTGTAACAAAAAATACGACTGAAACGTAATCCCGTCTAAAATCAGGAAATCCGTTTGTGGAAAAGGTTTGTAGAGAAAAGAAATTGCTTCTG
Source organism: Chitinophagales bacterium (assembly GCA_038215675.1). Classification (GTDB taxonomy): domain Bacteria; phylum Bacteroidota; class Bacteroidia; order Chitinophagales; family Chitinophagaceae; genus Ferruginibacter. The sequence goes on from JBBQQP010000246.1 coordinate 3,903, forward strand.
ACTAAATCAACACCCTTTTATCCTTTATGTTGCTAAATAATATCCCGACTTTAAGCCCTGTTATTTGTATCCTTATTTAAAAACAATTTCTACTTGTAAAAGCTACACATCGATTTTAGCATACTTAGCATGTGTTTCGATGAATTCCCTTCTTGGCGGTACCTCATCACCCATCAACATACTAAAAACCAGATCCGCTTCAGCAGCACTTGAAATGGTTACCTGCTTTAAGGTCCGTGTTGCAGGATTCATAGTGGTTTCCCATAATTGCTCCGCATTCATCTCACCCAAACCTTTATATCGCTGTGTGGTTACGCTATCATCTTTTCCCTGGCCAAACTTTGCAATTAGTATTTTGCGTTCTGCATCAGTCCACGCATAATCCTGATCCTTTCCTTTTTTCACAAGATAAAGAGGCGGCTGTGCAATGTAAACATAGCCCTGCTCTACCAATTCTTTCATATACCGGAAAATAAAAGTTAAAATCAATGTCGCAATGTGACTACCATCCACATCTGCATCCGTCATAATAATTAGTTTATGATAGCGAAGTTTGGAAATATCCAACGCCTTAGGATCTTCTGGTGTGCCTATCCTAACGCCCAAGGCAGTAAACATGTTCCTTATCTCTTCGTTATCGTAAATTTTGTGTTCCATCGCCTTCTCCACATTTAGTATCTTACCCCTTAACGGCAGGATGGCCTGGTAACTTCTATCTCTGCCTTGTTTGGCAGTTCCACCTGCGGAATCCCCTTCCACCAGGTAAAGTTCACAACGGTTAGGATCTTTATCACTGCAGTCGGCCAGTTTACCGGGCAACCCACCTCCCGTCAAAACACTTTTACGCTGCACCATCTCACGTGCCCTTTTTGCTGCTGCCCTTGCTTGTGCTGCAAGAATTACTTTTTGTATGATGGTTTTGGCATCTTTCGGATTTTCCTCCAGATATGCGTTCAATACACGACTCAATGTGCTATCCACCACTCCCATTACTTCATTGTTACCCAATTTAGTTTTTGTTTGTCCTTCAAACTGTGGCTCAGGCACCTTCACCGATATAATTGCACTCAGCCCTTCCCTGAAGTCATCTCCTTCAATTTCAACTTTTGCTTTTTCAAACATTCCTTCCCTTTCGCCATAGCTTTTAAATACCCGGGTAATTGAACGACGAAAGCCGGCAACATGGGTGCCGCCCTCAATTGTATTGATATTGTTGACATAACTAAACAAATGCTCCTGATAGCCGGTATTGTAGATCATTGCTACTTCTACCGTAACATTGCTGCTGGCATCATAACCATCACAATAAATAACCGTCGGCAATAATGAATTTCTGTTGGCATTGCGATCCAGCATTTCAACAAATTCTACAATACCACCTTCGCTGTAAAATGTCTTGGTGTAAACTTTACCATCTTCACCAATTTCCCGAAGGTCGTTGATGATTATAGTAATCTTTCTATTTAAAAATGAAAGTTCTCTTAGACGACCTTCCAAAATCTCCCGGTTATAAATACCTGATGTGAAGATGGTGAGATCCGGCCAGAATTGTACTGTAGTACCATGGGTGTCAGAAAGCCCCGTTTCTCTAACAGGGTATTTAGGAACCCCCTTGGCATATTCCTGCTCAAAAGATTTACCATCTCTGTT
>JBBQQP010000247.1:0-5534 GCA_038215675.1 Chitinophagales bacterium
TTTAAAGACTATCTTGGAAAATAATTTTTTATCGGTTGTAACAGATTATATGCAGTCCAATTTTATTCAGTAACTTATTTTTTTAAAACCTTGTAGTTTCCATTGTTCCTGGTTTCAAAAACAAAAACTACTTTCAGAAAAATGTCAAAACAAGTTTGGAAATTCGTGACTTAAAAAGATTAAAAGACTGCAATAAGAGAAGGAATTAACAATAAAACTTTCCAACAATAAAACCATATAATAATTCAACACTAAACAATCAATTATGAACAACGATGCTTCTAAATTTACAAACCCTTCCCGTAGAGATTTTTTACGCCAGGGTTCATTACTGGCAGGTGGATTAATTGCAGCTCCACTTTTGTCAAAGGCCAACTATTTTTCTGGTTCGGATGATGTTATTAAAATAGTATTGGTAGGCTGCGGAGGTCGCGGTACCGGAGCGGCTATGCAGGCATTGCTCAGTAAACAAAACGTAAAGTTGGTCGCCATGGCAGATGCTTTCCGGGATAACCTGGATGATTGTTTCAAGGCCCTGAATGCTGATGACGTGTCTGACTGGAGTGGAAGTGCGGGGAATTTAAAAGCAAAGATTGATGTTCCTGAAGAACGGAAATTTGTTGGCTTTGATGGATATTTAAAGGCCATTGCTTTAGCAGATGTAGTTATACTTGCAACCCCTCCGGGTTTCAGGCCGATCCACTTTGAAGAGGCCATCCGCCAAAACAAACATGTTTTTATGGAAAAGCCCGTGGCTACCGATCCGGCTGGCATACAAAAAGTATTGGCAGCAGCGGCAATTGCAAAAGAGAAAAAACTAAATGTGGTTGTTGGTCTGCAACGGCATTACCAGAATTCATATCGGGAGTTATTTAAACGTAAAGATTTAATCGGCGATATTACTTCTACGCAGGCCTGGTGGAACAATGATGGCGTGTGGGTTAGGCCACGCAAATACAATCAAACCGAAATGGAATACCAGATGCGCAACTGGTATTATTTTAACTGGTTGTGTGGCGATCATATTACTGAACAGCATGTACACAATCTGGATGCAGTTAATTGGTTTAAAGGAGGCTACCCGGTAAAAGCACAGGGCCTCGGAGGCAGACAAGTTCGTAAAGGAAAAGACCATGGTGAAATATTTGACCATCATTTTGTAGAGTTCACTTATGCAGATGGAAGCATTCTTAACAGCCAGTGCCGTCATATTCCTGGTACGATGAGTAAGGTAGATGAATTGTTCATTGGTACAAAAGGTAAAATACAAACCGGTGCTGCAAATATTACCGACAATAAAGGAAAAGTGCTGTACCAGTTTGATAAAAAACTGGAAAATAATCCTTACCAGACTGAGCATGATGAATTATTTGCCGCCATTGCAAAAGGGGAATACAAATTTGCGGATGCAGAAAATGGCGCCAGAAGTACCATGACTTCCATACTGGGAAGAATGGCCACTTATAGCGGACAGATAGTAGATTGGGATAAGGCAATTAATTGTGGTCTTGATTTGCATCCCAAAGTTTATGATTGGAATGCTTTACCTCCTTTGCTTCCAAATGCAGATGGTTTTTATCCGATTGCAATACCTGGCGTAACCAAGTATGTATAAGTGATCTAATTAAAAAACCATGCAGATAGTAATTACGGATGGCTATACACTTAATCCGGGTGATCAAAGCTGGGAGGCATTTGGTCATCTGGGTGAAGTGGTTTATTACGACCGAACTGCAACAAATGAAACAGTTGAAAGATGCAGGAATGCAACTGTTATTATCACCAACAAAACTCCAATTAATACGGAGGTAATCGAAGCCGCACAAAAGTTAAAACTGATTGCCGTTACTGCAACCGGCTATAATATAGTTGATATTGCTACTGCAAAAAAAAGGGAGATCCCTGTTTGTAATGTGCCTGATTATGGCACCCATTCTGTAGCGCAACATGCCTTTGCTTTATTACTCGAATTGACCAATCATGTTGGAACCAATGCTGCATCTGTACAGGCTGGTGATTGGTTCCGTTCACCGGACTGGTGTTATACCAAACATCCGGTGATGGAATTGAAAAATAAAAAAATCGGAATCATTGGGCTCGGAAAAATTGGTAAGCAAATGGCTACCATTGCGGCTGCCTTTGGCATGGAGGTAATCTATACCAGGGGGAAAAATGCATTGAAGTCCTGGCGGGAAGTTCCCTTGCACCAACTATTTATTCAGGCTGATTTTATCTCCGTTCATTGCCCGCTCACGGCAGATAACACCGGTTTTATCAACAAGGAGTTGCTGGATTTGATGAAACCAACCAGCTACCTCATTAATACTTCCAGGGGACAGCTGATTGCAGAGAAAGACCTGGCAATTGCCTTGCAGAAAAATAAATTGGCTGGCGCTGCATTGGATGTTTTAAGCACGGAGCCCCCACAGGCAACCAATCCTTTAATTGGCTTACCCAATTGTATTATTACGCCGCACAATGCATGGATCAGCTTTGAAGCAAGGAACAGGATCATGCGGGTTACGGTGGAGAATGTTACTGCTGCGCTAAATGGTAAAAGTAAAAACGTTGTGAATGCTTAAGTAAGATGGTTAACGCCTTCAATAAATAGATTACATGATATCAAAGTGTACTTTCTTTAAATGTAAAAAAATTGTATGAAGAAAATAATTGCTTTTTTCTCGCTGGTCTTAATTTTCCAAATTGGTTTTAGCCAGGGAAAAATGATGGAGAGCCTTTCTTTACAAAGTAAAATATTGAAAAAGGCGGTGAAGTATTCCATTTATATCCCTTCAGATTATGAAACATCACAACGTCGCTATCCGGTTTTGTATTTATTGCATGGCTATTCTGATGATGAAACAGGTTGGGCCCAGTTTGGAGAAGTTCAAAAAATAACCAATGAAGCCATCGCTAAGGGCGATGCTACACAAATGATCATTGCAATGCCTGATGTCGGTGTTTCCTGGTATATCAATGATGCGGCAGGCAAGGTAAGATTTGAAGATTTTTTTATCAGCGAGTTTATTCCTTTCATCGATTCTGTTTATAAAACCAGGAGCAGTAAAGAATATCGTGCTGTTGCCGGCTTGTCAATGGGTGGTTATGGTTCACTTATTTACGGGATGAAACACCCGGAAATGTTTGCAGCCTGTGCACCTTTAAGTGCTACTGTTTGGAACGATGATCATATAACATCAATGCCTGCCAACGACTGGAAGAATTATAAATTCAACGAACTGTTTGGCAGCAACGGAGAAGGTAAAACAAGGCTTACGGAAACATGGAATAAAAATGCCATCCTCAGAATTGCTGCTGCCACCCCTGTAGAAGAATTAAACCAGGTGCGGTTTTACATTGATTGTGGTGATGATGATTTTTTGATAAAGGGAAACATGGAACTGCATGCACTCTTGACAGACCGGAAAGTGCAACATGAATTTAGGGTAAGAGATGGTGCCCATAACTGGACGTATTGGAGAACCGCATTGCCTGAAGTACTAAAGTTTGTAACAGAAAGTTTTCACCGGTAGCAATCTGAAGCGCTGCGATTTCTTAACAGGTTGGTTGTTGGCTTCAAAATAGAAAGTTGTATGTGTGTTTTCGCAATTGATTGGGGGATTCAGCCCAATGTCATTTAGTTAGGCATTCTTTGTTCCATCGGAATAAATGGATATAAGATCGACCCCAATTGATGTGGCGTTCCGTAGGAATGCAATGTATTATAAAATACTATCCGCATTGCGTTCTAAACAGGACAAAAATTCAAAATAACAGACACTCTTATATTACTCGTTCTGGGCAGTGCTTCAGACATAATAAATACATTGTGCTTCAGCCTATCGAATCATTTTAACGCAAATAGAAAAATGATCAGTCAATTTGAAACGGTATCATGCATTTTCTTTCACTTCATATTCCTTTCTGTATTGTGATGGCGTCATTTTTTTTACATGCTTAAACTGTTTGCTAAAATGCGCCCAGCTGTTGTAGCCACTTTCATAACATATTTACATCACAGGTTTGTTGCTGCCCGTTAGTAGATTACAGGCATGGCTGATTCTTAAATCCTGTATAAAATCAAAGTATGTTTTTTTGATGTTCTTTTTAAAAAACCGGCAGAAGGTAGGAATACTCATAGCAGCTACATCTGCCACCTGCTCTAATGTGATGGGTGTTAAATATTGCTTGAACGAGAAGTCAATGATTTTTTCAATCACCGGGTTAATGTTATTATTGTTTGAGGCGAAATCTTGCGTTAGTGTGGTGTAGTTTGAGGTAATACTTAATTTATGAAGACAGTTTAGCAGCAGCGATAATCTTTGAAAACCTTTCAGCGTTTGCAGTTCATAAATGATCGCTGTCATTTCCTTTTTTAATTTCGGGTCTATTTGAATGCCGTCATTTCTGGTAAGGAACTGCCGCACGTTTTTAAGCTCGGGTAACTCCAGAAATTCGGTACCCAAAATATCGGGCTTAAAATGCAACACCTCCGAACAGCCGGACATTTTGTGGTGTTGTTTTTTGAACCAATGGGGTAGGTTGCCGGCAATAAAATAAATGTCACCCGATTTAAATTCACCAATGTAATCACCAATCATTGCAGTGCCATGCCCTTCTGAAATAAGGATGAGTTCAACCTCTTCATGCTTGTGCCAGTTGGTTTCAAAAATCGGGGTACGGTAGCTTCTGCAGGCAAATGACTGGTGCTCTTCGAGGTGTATTTTTTGAATCAGTGTTTTCATGCCTTTTATTTATTTTAGCTGCTATCTTATCAGTAATTGTCAATAAAATTATGGATATCTGACAAGATAGGATATTTTATTTCATAGATAGCAGTTGTATCCTGCTGCATAAAGTTGAAACTTTACATTTGTAAAACGATGGTATTAAAAGAGAACGATCATTAAAATTGCTGTATGTTATTATTAGGTATCGATATAGGAACTTCCTCCATTAAAGTGGCCATCGTAGATGCGCACTCCCAACAATGCATCACAACCACACAATATCCCGATGAAGAAACGGGCATCACTTCTTTGCAGAAGGGATGGGCTGAACAAAGTCCGGAAATGTGGTGGGAAAACGTGCAGCGGGCGATTTTAAAAGCGCATGCTACCAATCTATACAATCCTTCAGACATCGGGGCCATTGGTATCGCTTACCAGATGCATGGACTTGTTTGTGTTGATAAAAATCAGCAGGTATTGCGTGACAGTATCATCTGGTGCGACAGCCGGGCGGTCGAAATCGGCAACAAAGCATTTGATGCCATTGGTCACAAAAAATCGTTGCAGCATTTATTGAACTCGCCAGGGAATTTTACGGCAGCAAAGCTGGCATGGGTAAAGGAAAATGAACCGGAGCGTTATGCTTTAATCGATAAAATTATGTTGCCCGGCGATTTTATTGCGATGAAACTAACCGGCGAAATTACTACCAGCGTCTCGGCATTAAGTGAAGGTATTTTCTGGGATTTTAAAGAGCATGAATTATCGAAAGATGTGTTCAACTATTTTGGTTTTGATACTGCT
>JBBQQP010000248.1:0-5525 GCA_038215675.1 Chitinophagales bacterium
GATCTCCACCTCCATTTGTAAACCCTGGTGATCCGTTTTAAAATTATTTTTAAAGGGCAATTTAATATTCGTTTCCTTTTTATTGTGGTGCGAAAGCCAGGCACAAACATCTTTTGCTACGCCAATATGACTCATGGCATCCATACGATTGGGTGTAAGTCCTATTTCAAAAATAAAATCATTGTATGGCTTAAAATATTCAGCAGCTGCAATTCCTACCCTTGTATCGGCAGGCAATACTAATATACCCGCGTGATCATTATTTAACCCAATTTCATCTGCTGCACATATCATTCCGAGGCTTTCTACTCCACGAATTTTAGCTTTTTTCATTGTGAGCGGATCGCCACTAAGTGGATAAATGGTGGCGCCAACAGTTGCCACTACAACCTTTTGCCCTGCGGCTACATTTGGTGCACCACAAACGATCTGTAGGTTTTCGCCGGTGCCAATATTAACGGTGGTGATATTTAATTTATCTGCATCAGGATGTCTGGCGCATTCCAGCACTTCACCAATTACCAACCCTTGTAAGCCGCCCTTCAGATCCTCGTACTTTTCCAGACTTTCTACTTCCAAACCGATAGAGGTTAAAATTTTACTTAATTTCTCAGGCTCCACCTTTTCTGGTAAATATTCACTAAGCCAGTTATAACTAATCGTCATTTATTAAACGTTGAATTATTAAATTTAATCCGGCAAAGATAGCTATTGAAAACTAAGCGTAAAAGCGGGCAAAAAAAGATAATTATTTCAACCATTAAAATTTTTCTTTTAAAAAAAAACTCATTTTCAACAATGCGATTCGCAGTAGTCTAATTAATAATTCATTTCCAAAAAACCAATTAAAATAAAATAGTACACAAGTGCAGAAAAATAAAAATATCGGATTTTCAGTGTGAACAAATGACCAGCTAAAGCCGCTACATTTGAATATTGCCTGTTAATAACCAGGTGCATAAGCTATGAATAAACTAATTTCGCCTGTGGATTACCTGTGGACAATCATTATAAAAATACATATACACCTTCGTGTGGATATTCAATAAGTAATTTGGATTTACCTTAGCCGCCTGCAATAATTTTTCGGGGCATCTGTATTGTTTGATTGCAGGCGTGATTGCTAAGCTTTCCGCTTATTCGTACCTTATAAATGACCATTCCAACAGCTTTTTGCAAAAAATATTTCTACTTAACAAGCATAACTAAATTATTAAATGGAGCTTACTAACCTAAATAAAGACAGAAAAACAAGAAGAAAACCTACGATAGATTTAAACAATATGATGTTTGGGAAAGTACCCCCTCAAGCTAAGGAATTGGAAGAGGCTGTATTGGGCGCAATCATGTTGGAAAAAAGCGCATTTGACACCGTAATTGAAATCTTAAAACCAGAGTGTTTTTACGGAGAGGCTAACCAGCGGATTTTTAAAGCCATGCGATCGCTGGCTGAAAAAAGTTTACCCATTGATCTACTTACAGTAGTAGAAGAACTTAAATTAAAAGAAGATCTTGAACTTGTTGGAGGCCCTTATTATGTTTCCAAGCTAACAAATGCAGTTGTATCATCAGCCAATATTGAAGCGCACTCGAGGATTGTATTGCAAAAATTTATCCAACGTGAACTGATTCGCATCAGTGGTGAAATTATTGCGGATGCGTATGAAGACAGTACCGATGTGTTCGACCTGCTGGATGATGCTGAAAGCAAACTATTTGAAATTACCAACAATCACCTTAGAAGTGCTTTTGAAGATATCAATACGGTTCTGGTTAAAACCATTCAGCGCATTGAAGACATGCGGAACCGGGATGAAGATATTACTGGTGTGCCCAGTGGTTTCCCTTCGTTGGATAAACTTACCTATGGCTGGCAGCCAACGGATATGATCGTATTGGCGGCAAGGCCATCCGTGGGTAAAACTGCCTTCGCATTAAATCTGGCAAGGAGTGCAGCCCTTCACCCTACCAAACCAACACCGGTTGTATTCTTTAGTTTAGAGATGAGCAGCGGCCAGTTAGTACAGCGTATCTTAAGTGCAGAAAGTGAGATATGGCTGGAAAAAATTACCCGGGGTAAGTTGGAAGAGCATGAAATGAAACAGTTGTACAAGCGTGGAATTGAAAGATTGAGCAACGCCCCGATTTATATTGATGATACTGCAGCGTTAAATATTTTTGAATTACGTGCTAAGTGCAGACGTTTAAAAAACAAACATGACATTGGCCTGATCATTATTGATTACCTGCAGTTGATGAGTGGCGGCGGTGATAATAAAGGAGGTAACCGGGAGCAAGAAATCAGTAAAATATCCAGAGACTTAAAAGGCCTGGCAAAAGAATTGAAAGTACCGATTATTGCACTTTCGCAGTTGAGTCGTGAGGTGGAGAAAAGAAAGGAAGGCGCTAAAATTCCTCAGTTGAGTGATTTAAGAGAATCCGGTGCGATTGAGCAGGATGCGGATATGGTAATGTTCCTTTATCGCCCGGAATACTACGACATCACCGCCAACGAAATGGGCGAAAGTAATAAGGGCGAAACCTATGTAAAAATAGCCAAGCATCGCAATGGTAGTTTGGATACGGTCAAACTAAGGGCATTGCTTCACATTCAAAAATTTGTGGAAGATGAAGAAGGTGGTAGCGATTTTGGAAGCAGTCAATCAGGTGGCAACGGGGGCGGCTCTGGCAATTTCAGGCCGGTTAAAGGTGATGACGGCGGCGGTGCCAAATTGTATATCCAGAAAGGCAGCAAAATGAATGATGGCAATTTTGATGATGATGCACCGTTTTAATTAAATGAAAATTTTTTAAAGGAGCGTGAAGAATTAAATTTGATTTTTCATTCTCTTTTTTATTTATGGCACTCCCTTTTTTTTACTCAGAAGATATAAAAACAGATTCAACGCAGTTTACTTTAAACGAGGAAACATCTAAACATGTAGCTCAGGTATTGCGTATGCAGATCGGCGAGCAATTGCAATTGACAGATGGAAAGGGTAATTTATATGGAGTTGAAATTATTGATGATAACCGAAAAAAATGTGTTGTAAAAACACTGTTTTTTTCCAATCAGCCGATGAAAAAAAAAAGAATAACCGTTGCCATATCGTTGGTAAAAAACAGCACCCGTTTTGAATGGTTCCTGGAAAAAGCAACAGAAATTGGTGTAAGCGAAATCATACCACTGATATGTAGTCGAACAGAAAAACAACATTTTCGGCACGACCGGATGAAAAACATTTTAATCAGCGCCATGCTGCAATCGCAACAAAGCTGGTTACCCAAAATGCACGAGCCGGCTAAATTTTCAACCTTTGTGCAGCAACCTTGCGAAGGCCAACAATTTATAGCTCACTGCGAGGGGGACAAGCCCAGGAGTGAATTGATTACCTTCCAGCCATTTAACACTACAACTATTTTGATAGGCCCCGAAGGCGATTTCTCCAAAGATGAAATAGAGTTGGCTCTTAGCAATAATTTTAAGCCAGTGATATTAGGCGAAACAAGATTGAGGACCGAAACCGCAGCGGTAGTAGCGGCCACGTTGCTTAGAATGCTTTAAAATTTGTGTTAGAATTCCGACATCAATCCAAATACATCTTTACGCTACAGCAGCTTTTTTTCCCGGGCGGTTTTTAGCAATTGCTGGGTAGAGTTTACGTTCAGTTTCTGCATTAAATTTTTGCGGTGAGTTTCAATAGTAAAAGTGCTTAAGAAGAGCCGCTCAGCCATTTGCGGACCGTTTAAACCTTCATACAGTAACCGTAATATTTCTTTCTCCCGACGGGTTAATACCGAAGTGCTTTTTAAGGCATGGTTTACAGAATTATATTGCTCCAATATTTTCTGATTGGCAGCTGTACTCAAAAATATCTTATCACGCTGTACCTCCAGGATAGCAGTCAGTAGTTCGGCTCTTTCCATGTTTTTCAACAAGTACCCATTGCCACCCCGGGAAAGAAATTGTGTAATAATGCCAGCTTCGTTGGTAGAAGTCAATCCGATGATTTTTGAAAAAGCATTATTTTTACGGATAATAGTACAAAGTTCAAGCCCATCGATATCGGGCAAACTTATATCCAATAAGATAATATCAGGTTTTGAGTCACTTAAAAAAGACAATGCTTCATTTCCTGTTCTACACATACCAATAATAGCCAGGTACTCCTCTCCTTTTAGCATGGTGCTAATTCCATTGCCTACCAATGGATGGTCGTCTATGATAAGTATGCTAGTCATATATAATAAAATAGCTTTTTGTGAAAATACGAAATGATTGCACACTGACAAATTTTACAATTTGTTTTTCAAAAACCAGTCTACAGAAATTAATTATAGTGCTGATAGCATATCACAATCCCGGCTTTTCGGAAGTCGTTGTTCCAATTTTTTGTTGGACCATTAACGTATCGGTATTACCGTTCGTTAATTAAGAAATCCATCAGTATAGTAGTGCCAATCTCTTTTTCAGAGTCGATGGATAATTTACCGTTGAGATAATTCACCCTGCTTTTTACAGATTCAAGTCCTGCCTTTTTGCCGCTGCTATCTTCCAGGTTAAATCCACGGCCATTGTCCTCTACCGTTACACTCAGCCGATCTCCTTCCCGGTTAAACTGGATGATGGCTTCAGAGGCGTAGGCATGCTTGATGATATTATTCAGCAGTTCCTGCACAATCCGGAAAAGCATCATTTCTGTAGATGCATTCAACCGTTGATCCATACCATACGATTGCATTGAAACACTCATCAGTTTACCTGCATTGATGCTATTGCACAATTCCTGAATGGCCTGCACCAGTCCCAGTTTAATCAGCACTTCCGGCATCATATTGTGTGCAATCCTTCTTACCTCAACGGATGCATTGTCTACAAGCTCATAACTTTTTTGAAACAGCTCATTTGTCTCAAGTGATTTCTCTTCATGCTTCAGTGTGCTCATTTGCATTTTAATGGTTGAAAACAAACCGCCCAATCCATCATGCAAATCTTTCGCTATCCTGGTGCGTTCTGTTTCTTGTCCGTTCACCATGGACTGCAGGGAAACTACCTGTTGCTGGCGTTCCAGGAATTTAATTTGTTCCACTTTTAAGGTTTTTTCCTTTTCAGCAATGATAATTTTCTGTCGGCTGCTTCGGTATAAAAGACCTAAGATGGTGAGCAGTGCCGCCGCGCTAATTCCACCAAATAGCAGCAGCCTGTTGCGTTTAACAACATCAAGTTGGTGCTCTGCATTCGAAAGTTTAAGACCGGCAATTTCCTTTTCGCTTTTTTCATGCTGGTATTTTGCTTCTAAAAAATTTAATTCTTTCAACTTTTCTTCATCATATATCTCACTTTGAAGGGCTACTGCTTTTTCCAGGAAGTTATTTGCTTTTGCATTTTCCCCGATTGCTTTATAGCAATCTGCCAGTAACAAGCTTATTTTTCTAGATTGGTTTTTTAATGAATTGTTTATAGAAGAGTCATAAGCCGTTTGCAAATAACTAATAGCAGCGGGATAGTTTTTACTTGCCAAGTG
>JBBQQP010000249.1:0-5517 GCA_038215675.1 Chitinophagales bacterium
TTGGTGACCTTCTTCAAAACCTGTAAACTTATCCTGCAAAAAGAAGTTTGCTTTTCCTTTCTTATTATCATCCAACAAATGAATGGCCTTTAATCCTTCTTCCAGATTATTTACTACATAATAATTCAGATATGGCTCCAATACATTTTCAACGGCCGCCCTGTATTCAGGCTGCACATAAATGATATCGCTTAGCAATGGCGCTTCATGATTCCAATTTGGATTTTTGTGCAAAAACTTTACACTCTCCGGGTAACCTTCCATCGAATCTACCAGGCTTTTCAGCAAAGCGTATTCGTTCTTCTTGCTATCAAACTTTCGACTTTCATCTGCCAAAGTTGCACGCAACGTTTCCAGAACGCCCTGTGTCTGTAGTATTTGTTCTTTGGTAAATTCATGATGATCCTGCAATTGCTGCAGGTCTATTTTCTTTTGATCCAGTTCGTCGGCCTTTACTTTACGTTCGGCTTCCAGTTGTTGCAACTGGGCCTGGCGTTGGGCTTTTTCGTCTAGTATTTGTACAATCGCTCTTTGTAAATTCTGAATGCTGGCATCTGCAACCGCTACTTTCTTTTCCGCATCAAACTGGTTGCGTTGAATGGCCTGGTTCTCTCTGCGCAAAGCATCAATACTGCTGCGCTTTTCATCAAATACCCGGCGTTTATCTTCTACTGAATTTTTCAATTCGTCCAGCCTGCCTTCCAATTCTTCCAGTTTTAATTCGTCTTCATTTATCTGTAAACTGGTAAACTGAATGCTTTCATCCAAGCCTTTCAATTGTCCGCCGGCTTTTTGTAAAAATTCGTTCAGACTGCCTTCTCGTTCTTTTAAATATTGTAAACGTTGGGCAGCTAAACTCTTCTCACTTTCCTTGCTGCGAACAGCTCCCAACATATCATTGAAGGAATGTTGCATATCCTGCAAGGCTTTTTCCTGGGTAATAAAACCCAGCTTCTCCTGCTCCAGCGCCGCATCGTCTACCGCAATGGCCGTTTCGATTTCAATTCGTTTATCAACCTCAATTTGCTGTTGCTGGTTAAGATCACGGTAGGTAATATTAAAACCTTCCAGCGATGCCTTTGCCAGCTCAATGCTTACTTCCTTGTATTCCTTCTTAATCTCAAAATATTTCTCCGCCTTTTTTGCCTGGCTCTCCAAACTTTTCAATTGGTTATTGATCTCAAATAGCAAATCCTCAATACGGGCCAAATCCTGCTCCGTTGCATCCAGCTTTAATTTGGCTTCTTTTTTACGGGTTTTATAAATAGTTATCCCCGCTGCCTGCTCCAGCATTTTGCGTCTGCTGTTCTCCTTATCCTTGATAATATCATCCACCATGCCCAATTCAATAATGGCATAACTGTCGGTGCTCACCCCGGTATCCATAAACAGATTATGAATATCTTTCAGGCGACAAGCCACATCACTCAGGCGGTATTCGCTCTCCCCGTTTTTATAATATTTACGGGTTACAGTAACCATATTAAATTCGGTAGGCAGTAAATTTTTGGTATTTTCAAAAGTGAGGCTCACTTCCGCTAATCCACTGGCACTGCGGCTTTTGCTACCATTGAACACCAGGCTCTCCAGGTTTTCACTCCGCAGATTACTGATTTTATGTTCGCCAATTACCCAGCGGATGCTGTCAATGATATTGCTCTTGCCGCAGCCATTTGGACCAATTACGCCGGTAATTCCCTCATCAAAGTGGAGTACGGTTTTATCAGCAAAACTTTTAAATCCTTTAATTTCAAGACTCTTTAAACGCACGTTTCTATAGTTTAGTAGGACGGCAAATATAGACGAATGCTTTAAGAAGTGAAGCCGAATGTTTACACAGTTATGCACCGTTATCAACAGTTTTTACACAGCTATATTTTGATTAATTTTTATATGACTAGACTTTAAAGGAGAAATACATTTTGGTCCGGGCTAAGCAGCAGCAATGTGGGGCATTGTTGCGTCGCCCTCTTGTACTTTTTCCGCTATTGGGAACGGAAAACAAATGTTTGATACTAGCTACTTGATGAAGGAAAAGACCAGAGACTTCAGCGTAAGACTCCTTCATAGTTTTGAACTAAAAGATTTCTAAAAACCCATATTCCGGTGAATTGTACAAATTATGAATATCATTTACGTGTTCAATTAAGAGATTTATTAAATAATTACTGCTCTGGTTGCCAGTACGCAATAAAACTACTTTTGGAGGAATCCTTTTTAATTAGCCAGATTTAGAAAATCATCATCATTGGTAATAATGACCAGATCATTGGCTAATGCATAATTCCATAACTCAACATCTTTTGCGGGGACAGTAAGTCCGATGTGATTTACATGAAAACAATCTTCGAAATGGAATTGAAGTTTGGTTATCAAACGCCATGAAACATTTGCATCCAATAGCAGTTTTATATCAGGCAGCTATAATTTTAATCATGGATTCTCTGTTTGCTGCAAAAGCAAGGGCTGCCAGAATATGTTCATTTTGCAACTGCGGAAAATCTTCCAATATTTCAGCATTGGTCATACCAGATGCTAACCATTGCAAAATATCACCTACCGAAATTCGGGTTCCCTTGATGCAAGGCTTACCAAATCGAATTTCTGGATGGATAGAAATATATGTATGAAATTTAATCAAAGTGCTAAAGGTAAACCTTTTTTGGAAGTACGAAAATAGGATGGTTGCATACCAAATTGAAAAAATATCGGATATCGCAGAAACAAGTGGTCGCTAGGATTGTGCTATTGACAATTGTTACTAATGGCAGACTTAGGAGAGTATATGAAACGTTGGAATTCAACATGCCGGATATTACTCCCAATTTCATCATTTTTACTACCGTTTTTATTTGTTTAAAAAAATATTTTCCCGGAAGTTTTTTACTGTAAATTTGAACGTATAAATAATCGTATATGGAAACGCTTACGCTGGATAAAAAAAAATTTGTGGTAATTGAACAAGATGAATTTCAAAAACTACAACTGCTGGCTGCAAAAAAAACAGCTCCGGCAAAAAAACTCACGCTGACGGCAGGTAAGAAACACGCCTACAAAATGATCAATAAATGGGCAAAAGGAAAGTAAGTATTTTAGAACCTGCTGCTGATGCCGTAGCAGACATCGCCCTTTTTATAGAAGGCAAGGGTATGCCGGCAACTGCAAAAAAATTTGTAGATGAAGCCTTCGAATTTTTTGAAAAACTTTCCGACGATAGAATTAAGCATAAGCCTTGTAATTATAATAACCTTTGGAAATATCTTGACTATCGATGTGTTAGTTATAAAAAATATGTTGTTGCTTACCTAAGCCAGCAAAATGAAATTATTATCTGTGATTTTGTTGCTTCCAAATTGCTGAAATAAGTCGCCCATCATACCAGCGCACTTTTCACCATCTTATCTTTCTATATTAGGAAGCTGACAGCCGGCCGCAAAAATATACATCCCTCTTTGCATTTTATAATATCAAAGTAATTTTATGAATTCCAAATGAATAACATTTACCAAAATCAGTGGATTATCATTAACCTATAAGGTTTTGTTCCGCTGCAATGCAGGTGGCTGAACCTTATAGGTTTTAAACAAAAAATCCCGGTCAGCTTTTACAACTAACCAGGACCAGATAAAGTAAGCTTAGGGTTAAGTAAAGAATAAAATGACGTATCCATTCTTCAATAGTGAATGGTCAATAGTGAAATATTGACCATTGACCATTCACACTTAACTTAACATTTGAAAACTAATTCAGCTTTGAAGACATAAATTCTACCAACTTGTCTTCACTCATTTTATTGGTGGTAGACTCATCAGTACGGGTGTTTTTAAACTGTGCAGTATCTGCCAGGAAATGAATGAACTGCTCCTGCATCTGACCGGTGCCTGTTACATGAATGTAAGTCGCATTTTCTAAGTGACTCGCAATTTCTTTAAAAAACTTTAAATGCAAAGATTTCTCATGATTGTTGGCATTCTTCTCACTTGAGTTTGAGGAAGTTTTTTCCCCTTTTACAGAAGCCAGCACTGAAAGTGTTTCTGCCTCCGGCATATCTTTACCTACTATTACTGCTGCCTGTGTATCCATCCATACACCGAATTGTTTTTGATTGGCCATGATTTTTTGTTTTATTTACCCACTTGATTCAATTACCGTACCGTTAAAAAAAAGAAAACAATTGATTTTAAAAAATCATCCAATAACCTCCAAATTGTAATTCATTTTTTCAATTTTTACATACCACCTATCCTGCAAAAACCTGTGTATAGAAAATGCGGCCTTGTCTGTCTTTTGCAATACCAATGCCGATGTATTTGTAATCACCCAACATATTTTTCCGATGGCCCGAAGAATTCTTCCACATGGTTACTACCGCTTTACCTGTTGTAACACCGTAAGCAACATTTTCTGCAAAACTATTGATCGTTTTTATCTTTCCTTTTGCCTGCGAATTTCTTTTTGCGAAACCGCCATGTCCAAATCCAACGCGGCCTCTCGCCATATCTGAACTGTGCTTTTGTGCAATATCATTCAGATCATTGCGAATGATAAGGGCAGGCAATCCTTTCGACTTTCTAAATTGATTGGTTAAATTATACACATCCTGCAAAAGACTTGCATTCGAATCATTTGGAGCGAAGGAATTAAGACATATTAAAAGAGTACAACAAGTAAATGCGGTAAACAAGAAAGTACTTTTCATTTTTAGGATATTTATTTTTGAACACAAGGCAAGTTTTATACCAAAAAATAATAGAACCGCCAAAAATTAATTCGCCGGCAATTCTTAGCAAACCTCTCTATCTTTCGACTTTAGTAAAACGATCAAACTTTACAACAGTCTATTCTCTCTATCAGTTACCAGTATTTTCATCAGCGCTTACTCAATCTTATTCCAATAAAAATACCTGCCAAAGCACATCCAATAACAGTAAGACCAATTAAAAACGGTGTGATGGTTTCGTACTGTAGTTGTTTCAGTATTTTCATCTCAATAATGCCAATTAACAACGACAGCAAGATGCCGATGGCAAATCCTGCAATACCATATTGTATTTTCATAATTCAAGGTAATAAATAAACCAATCCATGTAATTTTACTTAAACATTACTATGACGTTAGAACTATTAATACCGGTTGCTTTTAAAAATTCAAAGGGAACTTGCGAAACAGACACCATTATTTTAGCAGGTGATATTGGTGGTACCAAAGCCAATATATTACTCAGCCGCTTTTCTACAAATGGTTTGGAGACCATCAAAGAAAACCGTTTTGTAAGTAAAGATCATGACACCATCCATGATATTCTTTCCCAATTTTTAGAAGGACAACCCCAACCAGATAAAATTTGTTTCTCAGTTGCAGGTCCTGTTATTGACGGGAAGGTAAAGTTTACCAACCTCAGCTGGCAAATTGATAGAGAAGAAATCAGTGAGCATTTTGGAGGCATTCCGGTTGCCATATTAAATGACCTTGAATCGACCGCTTACGGTTTAGCTGGGCTGCGTAAGGATGAACTG
>JBBQQP010000250.1:0-5515 GCA_038215675.1 Chitinophagales bacterium
CAAATCCAAATTTTTCGGCGAAAACCTGAGTGTAGGGCTGAGGAATGTAATTCGAATCGTCAGCAATGCGATGAGTTTTGGGGCTTATTTGTTCCCTGAAATTCAGGCAGGATTCCGGAATATTTTCGAAATCTGAAGTCAATTTTAATTCAGTATGTATTTCAAAAATATCAATCAGCGTTTCTGTGATCTTTAGATTAAAGTCGAATAGAAAAGTGAATTTTTTTAGAAAAAAAGGCTCCAGATCATCGGCATAATATTCGAAGAAAGGGGAGGAGTTGTAAGCTGAAAAAATGGTTCGCCAGTGATTCCGCTGCCATTCTTCGTCATATGCAATACGCAAATCTTTAATCCTGATTTTCTGAAGGCGGCCTTTTTCGATAGGGATTATCAGGGAAATTGGTCCGTTTGCTCCAAGAATAACCGTTCGGTTGCGAAAGGTTTGTTTTGTAAAGTTCTCGTGCTGCTCGATGTGAATTTCAGGATAAACAGAAAGTTTTGAAAAGTATTGGATAGGTGCAAAGTAGGCTGTGCTCAGGAGAATTCCGGAATGCATAACTATTGTTTCTCGTTAAAAAATCCTCCTTCGTAATCGCTTCCCATGCTGATTCCTTCTGAATCAACAACCTCATCGTTCGTTGCGATAATTTTTTCACTGGCTTCCAGTTCTTTTATCACACGTTTCAAATCACGTCTGAGTTTTATTATTCTGGGAAGTTGCAAGATCGAGGCCAGTAAAAATCCAAAAACCAGTCCGGAAATCAATACGGCTATTATCGGCACATCAGTTATTCCCCATTTAAGAAATTTGATATCGATAGTGTCGTAATTCTGATAGGTAAATATGGTCAGCAGAATCAAAAGAATTAAAAAAGCAATTGTTTTCCAAGTCATAGATTTTATATTTCTTCTTCAAAAGTAACCAAAAGCCTGTAGATGAGCAAATAGAATTTTTTGAAGGGTCTTCGAGCGGATATTAATCTTTAAGTTGTTGCCTGGCAGTTAATTTATGAGCCTGATGAGAAAATTTTTATTGCATCCTGAATATATTTCCCGGCTACATCAAATAAATGCATGTTGTCACGCAACTAAAAGTGTCCAGATCTCATCTTATAAAAAGTTAAATTAACTTTGTAATAAGAAAAGCCATAATTCACTATCCATTTATTCATTAAACAATGAGAGCCAAACTAAAGCTCACTTTATTTTTAATCTTTCTGTCTTCAATTCTTATCGCCCAGGAAAAATTTTCCGATCAGATTATCAAACGCGACGGAGAAACGATCAGTTGCAAAGTGCGCGAAGGTGGCGACGATGAAATCAAATACATCGTTGACGGATTTCGAAGTGATGTTGTTTTCGGGATCGACAAAAATAAGGTTGCAAGTGTTGTTTTCAGTGATGGTAATGAATTGAAATTTTCCGATTCGATGGCTGGTAAGGAGAATTACGACTTGCAGCGGCGAAATGCACTAAAAGTTAATTTCTTTTCTCCTTTAACTGGTGCAACAGCTTATAGTTACGAGCGGAGTCTTCAGCCCGGAAGAAGTATTGAAGCCGGAATCGGGATCATAATAAAAACTTTGCCATGAGAAAATTAAATGCAATTTTAACTTTAGGATTACTTTCTGTCCTATTATTTTCTTCCTGCGAGAAAGAAAATGTATTGAATTTAAATGGAGGATTCAGAATCGAATTCAATGATGGAAAAACAATAACGGGAAAGGACATATTATTTTATGATCGTTCTACACATCTGATTTACTTGAAAAGTGACTTGCAACTGAACCAAAATACTACAGACTTTAATGTATTGATTACTGAGGATACCATTTATCACGGAATTATTTTTTCCTGTGCACTTTCATCAATGCCACCTTCACCTTACTTCATTGTGGATTGTTTCCAATATGGAAATGATATTTTAGAGATTGGATATTACGGAGATTCAAATGATTTGCGAAATGACCCAAGAATAATTGATGCCTTTGAGAATAGTAATTTAATACGAAATGGAATAAGTTGCAAGATAGATAAAGTTGAAATACAGTCTTTTGAAAGTTATTCTCAGGTAATTTGCACCATTACTATTCAAAACAATGACAACATTAATTATTACATCCTTGATCCAAAAAAAATGGGAATCCTTGATTTTAATTATTTCACGGGAGGCTTAACAATACAAAACATGGATACAAAGCTTTCTTATCCTTTGAGATGGTCTGTTCAATCTGGTACTTGGTCAAATATTAATATGGATGATTTGTCTCTTCTGAAAAAGGGTTCGAAAGTTACTTATACATTTCAATCATCAGATTACTATAAAATGGAACCAGGAAAGTATTCAGCCAGATTCCGATTTTGTGGGACAAAACATTGCACTCCGAATATTAATCTGAATCAAAAAGACGGACGAGTTTGGGTAGGTCAAATGCTCTCAGATATTGACGATATAATGATTGAAAACAAATAATTTCAAGCAAATAACTTTTTTCTGAATATTTTGTTATTGGATTAGCACTTATTAAATAGTGAGAACTTATGCAACGGGGAAAATTTATTTTAACAACTCTCGCCCTTTACCCTGTGATTGCTTTCGGCAAAATAACAAATATAATTATGAGCGGAATGAATAAAGGATTTAAGGTAAATTCGGGTGAGTCAAGATTTGGCGGGCACTTTAAAATGAAAGGTGTTACTTTAAATGTTCTTGACAGTAAAATTTCTTCAAAAGATACAAATGGAGGGATGGCGGTTTTTGAACAAAACGGATTTACGCCAAACGGCGGACCCCCTTTACATATACATCCGAACCAGGATGAATTTTTTTATATCATCGATGGTGAATACCTTTTCCAGGTAGGTGATGATAAATATGCTATGAAATCGGGTGATACCATTTTTTTACCCCGAAATGTTCAACATGCTTTCGTTCAGCTAAGCGAAAAGGGGAAAGTGATTGTGGCTTACATGCCAGCCGGGAAAATGGAAGATTTTTTCAGGACTACCGACTCATGGACCACACCACCAACTTTAACTGAAATTGAAAAGGCCTTTGAAGACAATGACATGAAAGTAGTTGGCCCACCTTTAAAAGTAGGTTGAGAAATTTTTATAGTGTTTTCATACCATCGAATAAAAATTGTAGGATCAACTAACGATTGAAGGGAATATAAAGCTATAGTTCCGTTAGGCAGAATTTCAATCATTAATGAAGAAGTTATTTGTATTTGCTCATTTGTACAAGCAATTTTATTATATCCGCTGGGAGCATCCTTTCGGTATAATTTGGCTCAACATGAGCGGCTTCAATTATTTGGCTTGTATTGACAATAAAGGTGGCTGGAACAGGTAGGTTTTTCGAACCGTCACCATTTAAATTTGTCAAATCGCGCCGGTTATGATAATCCTCTCCTGGATCAAACTGAAGATTATACGCTTTTATCACTTCCTGGTCTGCATCACTCAATACTTCAAACTCAAGCCCAATTTTTTGTGTAATTGTTAGTGCATCATCAGGCTTTTGCGGACTAATCGCCAACAAGGAGGCACCAAAAGACTTAATTTGAGGTAAATGTTTTTGTATTTCCCTAAGATCCATATTGCAAATAGGACACCATTCACCGCGATAGAATTTTATGATTACAATACCTGATTTAAGCTCTTCAGAGAGTGAAACTTTTTTGCCAAATGCATTCGGTAAAGAGAAATCAGGAGCTGTGTCTCCTTTTGACAGACCTTTTACATGGGATGCATTTGCAATAGGCTTAAAAAAGCTAAATTTGATACAAAGATAAAAGGAGAGGATTGGTTTATGAACAGTCTGCCGTTAGACAACATTAAAAATTAAAAATTGAAGAATATTAGCAATACAATTTGTTTGTTTTTAATACTGGCAAATATTGGAAATTGTCAATCCTATAAACCTTTTAATTTTGATAAGGGAATTTGGTATTCTAAATATGTTACAAAAGGCGGATGGTTTGGAGTTTTTCATGGACCGGTTTACGTTACCGATTCAGTTAAATATTTTTGTAATGGAGATACATTAATAAGTGATATATTGTATAAAAAATTATTCTGCGAAGGATATTCAAGTTCACAGAATGTTTCAAGTACATATTTTAGTGATTATTTAGGAGCCATTAGAAATGACACAGTAAACAGAAAGGTCTATTTTTTGGGAAATGGTTTTGATTCCAATTATGAGGGTTCAAAAATTCCAATATATGATTTTGACCTGGGAATTGGAGATACTACAGGAACCAGTTGTCTTGAGTCACACGAAATTATTACTGTGACTAGTATTGATTCCGTTTTGTATTGTAATCAATATTATCGTCGTTTTAATACCTCTTCAGGAGACGATATTATTGAAGGAATTGGTTCTGTATTTGGATTATTCCCTTTAAATTGTCCGCTTGCAAATGCATGGTTGATATGTTATCAAGAACTTGACAATAATGAGTGTATTGATTGTAACATTTTCACTTTGAGTGCTCATGAATATCCAAATCTTTTTAAAATCTATCCAAATCCAACAAGCGGTAAAATTCGAATAGTCCCTGATAAAAATATTCAGTCCGTGGAGATATTTGATATTCAAGGTAAAATGGTTGATGAAATAACATTTGATTTTGAAAATATTGTAATTAAGGATAACGGAATTTTTATTTTCAAGATAAAAACTAATGACAAAGTATTTACATATAAAGTTGTTAAAAATTAACGTTGTATAATAAAGTGCCATATTGCATAGCGAGGTCGGTGCGGCAATCAATGAAGGATTCTGGTATCGCTGTTCTGTCGAGAACATGAGCGCCCTCAGAAATCCGCATCGCAACTTGTAAAGGCCATCAGTAAATACGAAAGTCAAAGTAAAATTTATTTAAAGCACAACAAAAAAACCACCCTTCATCCGAAAAGTGGTTTTATCAAAATATCGTAGAAATTTCTATTTGCAGAATTCTTTTACAATCCTGTTCATCTCATCAAACTGCTCCTCCATGCTTTGCAGCAATTTGTATTGTGCACGGGTACGGATGAGGTTGTGTTCTGGCGATTTAATTTTGTAATAATTGTCGCCATCAATGTAATCCATTAAAAAGCGAAGCACTTGTTCGTATGTAATATATTTTGCTGAAAAAGCGAGGTATTCGATTTCTTTATCAGTAAGGAATGATTTGGTTTCTTCCAAATATCCTTTTGAGAACGCTTTAAAGATTTCAATGTCCATCGACACATTGTCCAAATTGGTATCGTCTTCTAAACCTTTATTAGTGTAGGTACGCATGGCATCGCCAAAATCGTTTAAAACAGTGCTGTTCAAAACAGTATCCAAATCAATAACGCAAAGCACTTCACCATTTTTATCGAAAAGTATGTTGTTGATTTTTGTGTCGTTGTGGCTGATGCGGGTTGGAATGGTTCCGTTTTCAACCAATTCGTAGAAATTAAGCATTTCATCGCGGCGGCTTTCAATCCAACTGATTTCTTTGGCAACTTCGGCTTTTCG
>JBBQQP010000251.1:0-5508 GCA_038215675.1 Chitinophagales bacterium
ACCCCGGCCAAATCTTTTTAGTTCTGCAATAAACTTAACGCCATAAAACTTACTAACCATGTAACCAACTACCTGGCTGATCACCAAACAACTTTTATAGGCAACGCCCCAAACGGGTTCTACATCCTGGTAAGTGGCTACCGTAAAGGGTTTTCGAAAACCGTATACCATGGCATAGGTAAGAAAAGTAATAATAGCGGCATAAACCGGCGTAGCGGAAAATTTTAAAACAGGCGATGTTGCTGTTCCTTTGCTCACGCTTTTAAATTTAAAAGGGCCGGCAATTCTGCTAAAGAACTGATGATATAATCGGGAGAAAACTGCTCTAGTTCTTCCCGGCTGTAAGAGCCGGTTGTAACACTTACAATCAATCCGCAACCTGTATTTCGTCCCTCCGCAATGTCCACTTCAGTATCGCCCACTTTTACTACCTGTTTAACGTCGTTCAGCTTTAGCTGATCCATGATAGACCGGATCATAAACGGATGAGGTCGTCCCTGTGGCACTTCATCGCTTGAAACAACCACATCTACCAGGCCATTTTTTATCCAGCCTAGCCGGTCCATAATGGTATCGGTTATTATTTTCGTAAAGCCGGTATCCAATCCAATTTTAATATTATTGGCATGTAGCAGGTTGAACGTTTCCTCCGCAAATGGCAACGGATGTAAATCCTGTGTATGTAAATAATAGGCCCGCATGTCTTCGGTAAATTGGTTATGAATCTGCTGTATCAAATCTTCATTGGTCAACTGGTCGGGATAAAATTTTTCCAGCAAAATTTTTATTGCTTCGATTTTCCGGTAGCCCATGATAAAGTTTATTTCGGCGGGCACCACGGGGTAACCGGCCTTTTCAAAAGCGCCACTGAAAGCGATGTTTACACTGTCATTATCAGTTACCGTAGTACCGGCTATATCAAATACAACGAGGGATGTTTGCATGGTTTTAAAATGGTTGAAGGTTGCTGGTTGGAGGTTCGAGGTTGATGGTTGATTGTAGTTGGTTGAAGGTTGAAGGTTGATGGTTGATGGTTTCGGTCGCAATACGTTAAAATTTATTGTTGGGCTAAATGCGTTATCATCATATTTCTGTAATAATCCAATGGCGGTAATGGAATGTTTTCCAGTTTGGCCTGCTCATCCCATTTTCTTAATTGAATATACAATGGATGCAGTTCATCTGCTTCAAATGCGGTAGCTTCTTCATCCGTCATTCTTCCTCCCTGAAACCCGAGTGTTTTTTTACTTGCATCTGAAAGCCGCTCAAAGTATTCGGGATATTTCCAGGTAAGGTACCTTTTAGCGGGTACATGTGCGGCCACGAGCTTTACAATTTTTTCTGAAAAGCCTTTCTGCCGCAGGTAGTCTGCCCCCATTAATTCATGATCTACCACACCATAACCGTCCATCTGAACTGCCGGCATTACATGCTCCAACAAGTGCCCGATATCGTGAAAAAAAGCTGCCAATACAACCTCGTTATCATATCCACTTTCTTCGGCCAAAAGCGCACACTGGCACATGTGCTCTATTTGCGAAACCGGTTCGCCAATATAATCCTGATCGCCAAAGCGCTGGTACAATTTCAATACCTCGTCGGTTACTGCGTGAAATTCAGAAATCATAATAAAAGCTGTTTGGAATATTTATAAATTAATTTCCATGGTTAAGGATGCACTTCGTCCCATACCATTGATACCGCTGCCGTGTGTACGATAATCGGCATTAAAAATATTTTGAACCGCACCATAAAAAGAAAGCTGGCGGATCGTGTAATTGCCATACAGATTCAACAAATTCCATCCGGGTGTTCCGCCTTTGGGAATTCTGTTATCGTCCTTATCACCCTTTGCCAGTCTGTCTTGCTTACCTGCAAATAAATATTCTGCACCGAGCCCCCATTTATCCTTTTTGTAATCCAACAATACACGCCCATTGAATGGTGGTATCCGGCGCATGGGCTCATTACCGGATATGTTTTGACCATACAGGTAAGACGCATTGGTCTTTATACTAAGCGCACTGGTAATGCTGTAATTGAAACTTAGCTCAGTACCCCTGATGTACGACTGCTGGCTGTTTTGCTTAGTGTACACATTATAACCACCTACCTGCTGACCCGGTAATTGCACCCGTGTAATCAAATCTTTAAGGTGCATATAAAAAAATGCCACCGAAGATTGTATTTTTTTATTGATAAAACGGTAACCTATTTCCGTGTTGTAGGTTTTCTCGGGCTTTAAATCGTATGCCGGTATTTCATACCTGAAATCAACCAGACCAAGTGATCCAAGATCATCAATATTGGGTGTGCGGTAACCAGTGCTAAAGGATGAATAAATATTTTGATTGCGGCCAATATGGTACAATAGCGCAACGTTGGTAACCAATGAGGAAGGCTTTACGGTAATTTCACCCAGCTTTAGAGTAGAGGTAACGGTGTCGGGAATAGTAATGGCCAAACTATTGTACCGAAGCCCGGCTTCCAACTCAAATTTGCCAGTAGTGAAATGATGTAAACTATACACCGAAAAATTACCGCTGGTTGCATTGTTGGGATACAAGCCACGCTGGTTGAGTGTTTGGTTATTGGCAACCTTTATTTGCTGTTTACTACTTTTCACCAGGTCGTGGTAATATTCCACACCGGTGTTGGCTGTCCATTTTTTTGAAACTACGGAGAATATGTCTACCAAATTACCCCATGTTCTAACCTTATCTTCTTCTATAAATTTATTGGCGTTGCCTTTTCTTTGGTAGTCTCTTCGTTCCAGGCTTTTTTGTAAAGAAGAAGTAAACGTGATCTTATCCAGCAATTTACTTTTGCTTGTTAACTCCAGTTTTGCATACGTCATCTGGCGTTGTTGCGGATCGAAAAAATAGTAGGCAAAATTTTCCAGTTTAACCCGGTGATACAAGGGCACATCTGTTTGACGGAGCATCTGGTGCGAAACGGTTACTACTGCATTTGCTGCCAGTTGATATTTTAATTTAAAATCAATGGCCTGCTCTTTATAACCGGAGGGGAATTGACGGCCGGTAGTATCGCCCCCATACAAATCACCAAATTTCTTATTGCTATAACCTGCAACCATGGCCAGCTTTTGGGAACGATATTCTACCGAAGCCCGGCCACTGTATTCCATATCCTGTGTAGTGACTTTTCCCCGTAGCGTTCCATGCCAGCTTTTATCTTTGCTGAAGGTTGCATCTTTGGTAAAAACCTGCACCACGCCACCCAATGCATCTGAGCCATATTGAACGGAACCGGTACCCCTAGCAACCTCAATTTTTGAAACGGATGCTGCATCAATGGTATTAAAATATTGATTGGGACCAAAGCGAAAAGTTGCGTTGTTCAATCGTATGCCATCCTGTAAAATCAGTGTTTGGTTGCCGGTTAATCCACGCACAAAAGGCGATCCGCCACCATGGTTGGTTTTCTGAATAAACACGCCCGTAGTGCCGGTGAGTGCTTCAGGTGTGGTTCGATATTGACGGCCAATTATTTCGCTGCCGCTTAAAAGCGATACAGCATAAGGAATGGAAAGCAGCTCGGTACTTTTTCTGGTAGCCGTAATGGTTACCTCACTTAAATTATTAATTGAATCAGTCAATTGAATGGTATTGTTATCAATTGTTGAAACGCTGATATTCTGTGCAAACAGTCCTGTTATAGATCCTTGCAGCATAAGAAGAAAAAACATTTTTTTTACCATAGTACCTATTTATTACTTCCGCCGATTGTTTGATTTTGTTGATTGTAATGATCGGCCCGCATATCATCTACATCATCCATTTCAGGTCCTTTCATAATTTTACGCCAATCAATATTTCTGTTGTATTTCTTCATGGCCTTTTCTACGTTAAATATACGTTCATCATGTTGTTCTAAAGTATAAGGCGTAAAGTCAGGTGAGTCAGTAAAAAAATCCTGCAACAAGGATGCGGTTACATCATACTGGTTTACATATTTAACCCCCAAAATATTATAAATTGTTTTTAGTATAGAACCAAAATTTGCATGGGTATGACTCACATATCCTTTCTTCACATAAGGCCCGGCCATCATTAAAACACTGCGATGTGCATCAATGTGATCTACTCCGCCCTGCGGGTCATCTTCGGTAATAATCACCAGCATATTTTTCCAATATTTGGTACGGGAAAGAAAATGCAGTATCCTTCCAACGGCCAGGTCGTTATCAGCTACAAATGAGTGTGGATAAGCGTATCCGTCTTCCGGCCGCTTACCTGCTCCATGGTCATTGGGTACTTGCATCGTAATTAACGAAGGCAGTGGCGCCTTTCCTTTGAGCCACATTTTTGTAAACTCATCTTCAAACTGGTTCATCCGAAACTGATCGGGTATGTTCATATTAAAACCTGCGTAATTGTGACTGGTTCTTGTAAAAAGTGCCTTTTGCATTGGCACCATTACACCATGCCCGGCACCGGTTGCCGTATCCATCCACTCTTCTCTTACATGTGCCGTTTCGTTGGCTTCGCCGAAATTATAAAAATTAATTTTCTTTCTCTCCAGCGCTTCCCATAGTCCGCCAATCTCCCCATAATCTTCCGGATCCATACTACCGGTAGAACCTGGAAAACGACGGCCCGGTGCCTTAGAAAAGTATTTAGCCGTTTTATCTACACTTGAGTTGGCTTCTACCCATTCGTTCGGTATTACACCCATCATCCAATGATGTCCATGGATAGATGCATCGCTGTCGCAATAAAAATTATCGCTAAAGGAAAATTGTTTTGCTGCTTTGTGGTGGTTGGGTGTTACACGCAGGTTGGGAAATTTACTACGCAGTGAATCCGGAACGGTGTACTCACAATTTACACCAAACCGGGCAAGACTACTATCTCCATTTGCATTTTTGAGTTGACCCATTATCTCATCATAGGTTCTGTTTTCCTTTGTGATGTATACGATGTATTTTATCGGGCTTGCATGTGAGCCTGGCAAAGCGGGTAAAGGATTTTTTACATCATCGGTTACCGTCGTACTTACAAAAGTATTGTTGGTGGTTTGTTTCGTAAACACAGCGAGTTCAGCAGCCGATGGCATGCTTACTTTTTGAAAACTCCCCAATTGAATGTCTCCGATATAGGTACCCTGTGGCGGAGCTATAAAACCGGCACCACCATTGGGTCCGGCACCCAAACCACGAATGGAAATAATGTACATTTCTTTTTCATCTTTTGATAACTGCACCCTCGTAGGTCCCCAGCCGGTGGGTATTAAACCTTTGGTTTTTTTTGTTGCAACATCTATTACTGCCACCGCATTGAAACCAAGCAATGCTACATACAATGTTTTTTCATCTTTACTCAACGTAATCCCAAAGGGTAAAAAGCCACGAAATTTGTCGATGCGTTTATCTACACTTATCTGGATATGACCTGTTATTTTATGCAGCTTATAATCAATGATGGAAATATTATCGTTGGTGGCATTGGTTACATATGCAAATCTTTTGCCCACAGCAATTGAATT
>JBBQQP010000252.1:0-5493 GCA_038215675.1 Chitinophagales bacterium
GGATCAAACTCCGGAAAGTCAAGCAATTCATCCAGTTTATCCACCAGCTTTTGCGACTGTATATGTTCTAACTGCTCCGCTACTTCATGTACTTCATCCCAGGTGAAACCCAGTTTTTTATATAAAAAAGTTTCCCATAACCGGTGTTTCCTTACGATTTCAACCGCATGCTTTCTACCAGGAGTGGTTAAAGTGATCTTGCCATATTTTTGATAATCCACCAGCTCCTTATCCTTCAATTTTTTAAGCATATCGGTGGCTGTTGCCGGCTTTACATTTAAAGCAGCAGCCAGTTCATTGGTACCTGCCGCAGATTTTTCTTCACTTTCCATTGTTATCTGTAACAATGCTTTTAAATAATTTTCTTCTGTAAAGGATAACATCAAACAAAAGTAACTGATTTTTGAAACTTAATTTGTTAGGTTAATCTAACTTTTATACTTTTGTTTCCATAACAATAATTACAATGGAATTACTTCGTCGGATTTTTATCTTAACATTTTTAATCTATGTGTCAGCAGGAATAGTATTTGCACAAACGGGTCGCATTTCCGGAAGGGTTTCTTCAGATGGCAAACCATTGCAGTCAGCCAACATTATAGTATCCGGAACAAAGAGCGGAACAATTACAGATAGTCTTGGTAATTTTTTGTTGCCTGGCATGCAGCCGGGTAATTATACTTTAAAAGCTTCCCTTATAGGTTACGGGGAGTTGGTAAAAAAAATCATTTTGCGACCCAACCAGCAGCAAACAATAACACTGGAGCTGGTAAAAAAAACCGCCGAAATGGATGAAGTAGTCGTTACCGGCACTTTAAAAGAAGTAAGACGAATGGAAAGTCCGGTTCCGGTGGAAGTGTACAGTCCGGCATTTTTTAGAAAAAATCCAACACCCAATATTTTTGAAGCGCTGCAAAATGTGAACGGTGTGCGACCACAATTGAATTGCAATGTTTGTAATACCGGTGACATTCACATCAACGGACTGGAAGGCCCCTACACAATGGTATTGATAGATGGAATGCCGATTGTTAGCAGCCTTGCCACGGTGTATGGATTATCTGGTATACCCAACAGTTTGGTTGAAAGAATTGAAATTGTAAAAGGTCCTGCTTCTTCCCTTTATGGCAGCGAAGCGGTTGGAGGGCTCATCAATATCATTACAAAAAAGCCGACGAATGCGCCTGCCATTGCTGTTGATGTAATGACTACAAGCTGGCAGGAAATGAATGCAGACCTTGGTTTTAAATTAAATGCCGGAAAAAAAATCACTGCGCTTACCGGGATTAATTATTTTAAATATGGCAATATCATTGATCACAATAACGACCAGTTTACTGATATTACGCTGCAGGAAAGAATCTCCGTTTTTCAGAAATGGAATTTTGCCAGGCGTAATAACCGGCAGGCTGGTATTGCAGCCAGGTACTTTAATGAATACCGCTGGGGCGGTGATGTTAGGTACACAAAAGCATTTAGAGGTGGCGATAGTTTGTATGGCGAAAGCATTTACACTAACCGGTGGGAACTGATGGGCAACTACCAATTACCCGTAAAGGAAAAAATAATGGCGTCTTTTTCTTTTAACCAACACGACCAGGATAGCCGCTATGGCACCACTTCTTATATTGCAAAACAACAAATTGCTTTTGCGCAACTTACCTGGGATAAATCGATTACCAAACATGATTTACTGGCCGGTGTAGCATTGCGATACACTTTTTATGATGACAATACCACCGCCACTGCAACACGTGATTCTACCAATCAAAAAAATATGGCAGACAAAATTTGGCTGCCAGGAATTTTTATACAGGATGAAATTTCTCTGGCTGCCAGTCATAAATTATTATTGGGTTTCCGGTACGATCATAATAATGTGCATGGCAATATTTACACGCCACGTATTGCGTATAAGTGGAGCATGAATGAAAACAATATTATCCGGCTAAACGCAGGCACGGGCTTTAGAGTGGTAAACCTTTTTACAGAAGATCATGCGGCGCTTACAGGCGCCAGGTTTGTTGAAGTTAAAAGCGAATTGAAGCCAGAAAAGAGTTACAATGTAAACCTGAATTACATCAAAAAAATGCAAAGCAGCAATGCCATTTATGGATTGGAATTAACTGGCTGGTATACTTATTTTAACAACCGGATTATTGCGGATTATGACACCGATCCTAATAAAATTATTTATGATAATTTAAACGGGTTTGCAGAAAGTAAAGGTTTGAGTGCCAACATCGACATTGCATTTACTAACGGGTTGAAATTGTTGGCAGGCGCCACTTTTATGAATGTTGCAACCGTTGAAAATGGAAAAAGAGCGCCACAGATATTGACCGAAAAATATTCAGGTACCTGGGCTATTTCATATAAAATCAGGAAGCTGCACCTGGGTATAGATTACACCGGTAACCTGTATGGCCCCATGCGCCTGCCGTTGCTGGGACAGTTGGATCCAAGACAAGCCTACTCTCCGACCTGGAGCATTCAGAATATACAATTTACCTTTAACCGCTGGAAGAAAATAGAATGGTATGGCGGTGTGAAAAACCTGTTGAACTGGACACCCAATAAAGGCAATCCATTCATCATTGCCAGAAGCCATGATCCGTTTGATAAAACCGTAAACTATGGTGCCGATGGCAAAGCATTGGCAACACCCTCTAACCCATTTGCACTTACATTTGACCCTTCTTATGTATATGCGCCCAACCAGGGAATCAGGGGATTTGTTGGGATGAGGGTAACGATAAAATAGGAATATAAAAGAGCAACTTATTAACAGGAGATGAATAAGGCTAAAAATTGTATTGCAACACTTCTGTAATTATAATTGTCCTCTACTAAACTGTTATGAAACCTATAATTTATTTATCCTTCATAGTTACTTTGTTTACGTTTGCAACCTGCAAAAAAGATCCGGTAACGCTTAATCAAAATTATATTCCGGTCAACAAACGCCAGTCGTATTAAAACAATTCATTAATCTGTTGTCTGGATTCTGTTTTGCAGGAATCCCGCTGTCCTTTAAATGCTGTTTGCACATGGCAGGGAATAGCAGTTGCCCGGTTTAAAGTGAACACGAACAATATCGAACATACCATCACATTGGCCACCTGGAAATTTCAGTCCTATAAAACGGATACGACCCTGGCAGGTTTTAGAATCGAATTAGTGAACCTATCCGGGCAAATTGAAGCAACAAAGCCTTTTGTTTACAATGATTATGTGGCTGAAGTAAAAATCACGAAGCTTTAGTGGGGCTCCGGTCGGCACCGCAAGTCAGACCGTAAGATAGCAAATTGTATGTCAACCCGGTCTGACTTTCGGTGCCTACCGGGTTATAAACATTCGGTACCTAATGAGATGCTAATCTTCAGTGATGGCAGGGATTTGTTGCAGCGCCTGTAATATATCTGCTAAAATATCATCGACGTATTCCAGCCCTACAGAAATGCGAATGAGTCCCGGCGTAATATCACTTGCAAGGCGTTCGGCTTCCGTCAATTTTACGTGTGTAGTACTTGCGGGATGGGAAGCAATGCTCCTTGTATCACCGAGGTTGGCAGTTAGTGAGAGCATCTTTAAACTATTTAAAAATGTGCATCCACTTTCCAATCCGCCTTTCAAATTAAAACATACAATGCCCCCTCCGTTTTTCATTTGCTTAATGGCAATCGCATGTTGTGGATGACTTGGCAAAAAAGGGTATTTTACAAAACTTATTTTAGGATGATTTTCCAATGCCTGGGCAATTTGCAATGCATTTTTAGCATGGCGTTCCATTCGTACGTCCAATGTTTCCAGACTCTTGCTTAACACCCATGCATTGAAGGGCGACATGGCTGGTCCTGTGCTGCGGCAGAAGGCATAAATTTCATCTACCAGTTCTTTTTTACCAACCACTACACCGCCTAAAACACGACCTTGTCCATCAATCCACTTGGTGGCTGAATGTATCACCAAATGTGCACCAAAATCAATCGGACGTTGGTTTACCGGTGTGGCAAAACAATTATCTACATTCAAAATCAGGTTGTGTTTTTTTGCAAGAGCTCCCATCATTTCCAAATCGATGATCGCAAGACCGGGATTGGTGGGCGTTTCGATGTAGATCATTTTTGTATTGGGACGAATGGCTGCTTCCCAATCGTCCGGCTTATCAGCACTTACATAACTATGCTCAATACCATAATTGGGCAGGTATTTTTTAATAACGGTATGTGTGCTGCCAAAGATGGAATTGCAGGCTAACAAATGATCGCCGGATTTTAAAAATGCCATAAAAGATGCAAAAACGGCACTCATCCCGGACGAAGTTGAATAGCCAGCTTCGGCGCCTTCGAGCGCTACAATTTTATCAGTAAATTCTTTAACACCCGGATTGCTAAAACGACTGTAAATATTACCATCACTTTCGTCTGCAAAGGCGGCCCGCATTTCTTCTGCATCATCAAAACAAAAACTGCTTGTAAGGAACATTGGTGTGGAATGCTCCATTTCATTGGTGCGGTCTGTTTGTATGCGAATGGCTTGTGTAATTGGATCCATAAAAAAGCCCCAACCCTAACCTTCCCCAGGGGAAGGAACGTGATTTGGGATGATTGATTTGTAAAGTTCTGATTTCTACCTTTTACCAAAGGCAAGGAAAGTAATCTTAGAACCTTGTTGATTTAAAAGAACAATTTTTTGACAGAATGCAATAAAAGCTCAATAGTGATTTAAAGTAAAAAAGTGATTATTCCTTCTTTTACTAAAAAGAAGAAATAACAAAATCATATTTGTCTATAAAGCTAAATACTTATTCCACCGCCTGTCAAATAAATATAAGATGCTGAACTTTAACAACGATCGTTTTTTATATACCCGTTGCAAATTCCCCTTTAGGAAACGGTGGCTAACTAAAGGCTGGGTTCTGCTGCTCCATTTACCCTTACCTCCCAAGTCAAATTGGTTCCGCCCCGTCTGAGGGTTTCGGCTACTGAGCAATATTTAACCATGGAAAGTTCGCACGCTCGGTATGCCTTGTCGTATTCAACTTTACCAGTGAGTTCAAAAATGATTTTTACATTTTCCCAAAGAGAAGGCTCCTTGCTATTTTCTCTTTCGCCTTCTACCCTCATTGTAAAATTTTCAATCTCCTGCCGCTGCTTCTTTAAAATCATTACAATATCAATTCCACTGCAACCGCCCATTCCCATTAACAACACCTGCATTGGACGAATTCCATAATTGACGCCACCACTTTCAGGACTTGTATCCATCTTTATCGTATGCCCGTTGGCATCGGTGGCTTCAAAACCAAAATCACCATCTTTTCTGTTTACACTTATTTCTATCATTTCTCAATATTTTTACAAATATAATTCCTGCAAGCCTTTACTTTGCATTTTTACATGTATACTTATTGAATGAACTTTTTTCATCATCCACATCAAATAGAATTGGAAGGCGGGGGCATACTACCCGAACTAACCATTGCCTATA
>JBBQQP010000253.1:0-5490 GCA_038215675.1 Chitinophagales bacterium
AACAAAATTTATTGTATCAGCATCAACGTACGCAAATATTATTATTACAATTTACCCTTTAACCCCCTGCCGTTGCAGGCTTCCAACATCCGCTTATTATACAGTGTGTACGAAGAAACGCCCTATCAAAGATTTCCGCAAAACAATGTACCCTCAGTTTACCACGGATTAATTGACCTGGATGTAGATTTTAAAATTGACTAAAAAAATACAAAATGAAAAATCATTTTCTGCTGTTGTGCCTGTTTTTTGTAGCATTAACAAGCGTGGCCCAGGTTGCCATTACACCCGGAAAGTATAGGGTAAAATTGGTAACCAATAACCTTAGTATGGAATATACGGCGTCTAATTTCATCAGGGTTGCTGAAGCATGCTCACCTACCAACTACAATTGTGGCGCACAAATTTGGGAAGTAAGAGCAGTAAGAGGCAAGCCCGGCTTATTTCAAATTCAACTGGTGCAAAACCGTAAAAATATTAGCTGGAACGAAACTCCGGAAACTATTGCAATGGTTTCGTTGCAATCACCTTATCCGCTGGCAAAAATAAAACTTCAATGTTTTACGATTACGGCAAATGATAAGGGCAGCTACCAGATACAACCCGCTAAAGATGCAGAAGAAGCTGCAAACGAATATTATTTAGCAGCCCAACCGGAGGACGCTAATCGGGGTGTCGTGATAGCCAAGGGGGGTAATGGCATCAACGGTACTGTTAATAACGCCTGGAGATTTGAACCACTAATTGCACCACCACCGCCACCTCAACGCAGCCCAGGTGTAGCAGTAGCAGCGCCAAGCGACAATAAAATAGAAATTGATTTTAAAACCGGCCTTGATAACCTTGAACCAAAGGGATTTCAAAAAAACCTGCAGCTTACCATTAATATTAAAAACCGGGCGCCATTAGTAATGGATGATGTGAATAAGAACCAAACCTGGCCAAACAACTCTATTCGCCGGGTTACTGTACCGCTGCCTGCAGGTATCAATGTAAGTGATTTGGAAGCCGTTACCCTTTTACGCACTGTAGTCGGTAGCTGGAATAATGTAGATGCCATTTCCGCAGATAACTGGAACCTGGATAAAATTACTGCTACTGCCATTGAAAAAAGGGATGGCAGGCTGGTAAGAACCATACTGCTCAACAAAAGCGGTACGCCCTTATTCCGTTTTATATATGAAAACAGGGGCGCCAAAAATGCCAACGAAGGTTTAACTACCACTTTTAGTTTTTCACCCAACGGCTACGGCGCCACGGCCACGCCACCATCCGCTTCCGGCGATGCATCCATTACGGCCATTTTCGGCACTGGTGGCGATGATTTACGAGGTGGGGGCGATAACGTAAACCTGGTCATTCGTTTTAAAAGCAACAAACCAGCCATCACCCTTAGTAACGTAAATGCAGATAGAAATTGGGGGAATTTATCCGAAAAATCGTTTACAAAAGTATTGCCAAACACAGCTGGCCTGGATTTTAATGACGTAAAAGAAATAGAGTTAAGGCACACAGGCGGTGGTGGCATTGGTGCAGATAACTGGTACCTTGATAAATTTAAATTGACTATTACCAGGGATGGCGAAACCAAAACCCTGGTAGATAAAGTGGAAGCTCCGATACATTATTTTACAGGAGATACGAGAAGAAAAATAATTAAAGTGGAGTAAGTATAATTCAACTAAAGCGGCCATTGAAAATACAGGTAACCTAAATAATTAGCGTAAAAGCTAACAGCATTTTTATACAGGAACAGCATCAAATCTAATATTCAGGAAGTAATATTAAAACTTTTTAAGTAAGCAATTGCTCTGGGTGACCATAGGGCAATTTTACCTGAACAAAATAATACAGCAAATAGCAGCTGCATTGAAAGAATCAAAAGAGCTGAAACTGCAAATCTTCAGCCTTACAGATCGCAATAATGATGATGAAAAAAAACTTTACTTAATGAAAACCGAGCCGCAGGTGTAAAAGCAGCATTGGTGGCCATAGACATTGCTGCCAACCGCCTGCAAACAAATGGTAAAGGAGAAAAAGAACCAGTACCCAGTAACGATAATGAAGAAGGTAAAGCAGCAAATAAGGTGTATAATTTATGAAGCTGTAATGGCTTTAAATCTTTCAACTGTTGATGACTTGACAGTTTTTCATTCATTCAAAAATTATCCTGCGCAAAATGAAAACAGCTTTTTTTCCCGCCATTGTATTCGTTGATATGATGCTGTTAAATCCCAATACTGAAAACATGGCTGTAAATATTTCCGATTCAGGCCCTGGTTGAAATCGGGCTTTGCGGTGAATTCAAATCTTTTATCTCCATTTTCCCAAAAGCCAATTTGCCGGCCATTTTTCTGCCCGTATTCATAATGCCGTTCTTCTAACAACTGATTATTGGGATACCATTTTTTGAGATCCCATGCTGTATTCCGTTTGCATAACTTTCAACCGATAATGTATCATTGCTATCCGGATAAAGGGTAACCAAATAGCCATCAAATTTATTTTCGCCCAAAAAACAAAGTCACTTTTAATAGCTACCGGAGCAGATTGTTTCAATTTAAAAACAGGTGGTACCGCAATCCCCGCTGTTAATGAAGCCAACAGTTTTGGCTGATCGTTCTTGCACGAATAAACTAAAATTGATGTAATTACAATGATCCAATATTCCCGGCCAAGCCCTTTTTCCAAAATCCACAATAATGCATTGCCAACCAATTTATAATCAGCCGCTTTTAAGTTATAGCCGGCATGCAGGCGGCCACAGCAGCAATTTCATCTGTAAGCTGTTCAAGATTATCGAGTCGCAATACGATAGCCGTAAGCACTTCCACCAGTTTTGTATGCTGGCTATTCCATCAACCTTTTGGCCCCCTCCCATCCAGCAAAAAACTAAAGAAAAGCAGGTGGGCAATTTTTTGCATGACGGGTGAGCAGTTGCCTTTTTTAAAAGAATTTTTTGCAGCCAAATCTGCCCAGTATGGTGGCAAACAACTCACCCTGTTCACCATCCCATCATCGGGGCCGGGTGTGCAGTACAAGGTATTTACACCAACCGTAGCCAGCCGTATAAAGCACATGGGGCATGGCTCTGCACTACTGAAAACGATTAGCCCTGGTTTATAAACGTAGGCGTTCATGTATTTTGTCGAATACTTTTTTTCCTCAAACTGGGTAAGCAAACTCATTTCACCATGCAGGTCGCTTCGGTGCAATTGCAATTGATTGTTGTGTGCCGCTTCTAAAATATTTCCATTACTGTCTATCAATACTGCACCAATGCCATAGCCGCCTTCCTCCACACTTTTTAAAGCCTGCAAAGAACTTGCTTTTGCATATTTATCGTCGGTAAACTTTTTATCAGGTACAAAATTTCTAAGATAGCCGGATAATTTTTGCAGCACTGTTTGTATTGGGTCGATTTCTTTTATACCACAAGGTAATGCAGCTAATTTCTGCATGTATTCAGCTTTGCTGTGCGTAACAAAATAACTATTTGGCACTGTGTCGGGAAAATTTTCAACTTGTGCAAATAGAACGTTTGCCTTTATAACCAACAGCAAGAAAGTAAAAATCAGACAATTCTTTTTCATTTGTTTTCTTTTAAAGTATAAATAATAAAACCACCGCTTTTATTAGTTTTGTGTGAAATAAAATAGTAATTGTTTGTACCACCATTTAGCAATCGGTGCTCAGTAAAAATTTCATTTCTAAAAAACTACATTTTTTAATTGCTGTGTTCAAGCAAAAAGTGCAACAGGTACCTTTAGTAAATATACTTCATTAGGTGTTTTGTATTTAATCTTTCTAATGGGTCTGTTGTTGATTAATTTTTCCTCTCTTCTTATGTCTTTTTTTGATACTTCATTGAAGTCTGTTTTCTTTGGATAAAATCTTCTTATTACGCCGTTTCTATTTTCGATGCTGCCTTTATCCTGTGAAGTATATGGGCGTGTAAAATATGTTTTAACACCAAGTTGTTTTGCAATTTCATGATGCAGGCTAAATGCCTGGTCGTTATCAAATGTAATGGTCTTTAAATATTTATTATCAACCAACATTCTATTAAACGTTGCTTTTTTATTACTAAGCTGCAACGGGCAGACAAGATCAAGCGCTAAAAGCCCAGCAGAATAAAAAGGCATCGTTGGCGGGTTATTTGAAAACGGTGAATTGATGTACATTGGAATGCCAGCAAATATTAAATCCGTTGACACCAGTGCAGGGTGGGCGCAAAGAGGACCACAACATTTAATTACAGAAACCATTTATAAGTTAGATGGCAAAACGCCTGCACCCGGTGTAATTTT
Organism: Chitinophagales bacterium; assembly: GCA_038215675.1. Lineage (GTDB taxonomy): Bacteria > Bacteroidota > Bacteroidia > Chitinophagales > Chitinophagaceae > Ferruginibacter. Next base: position 4,311 of record JBBQQP010000253.1, read on the forward strand.
TTATTATTACCATACGGATATCAATGGCGTTTATGCCAACAAACAAGGATTGGACCCCAGCGTAGTGAGACAAAGCTATATTCGTGGATGGGTAAAATCAGATACCAACGGGAAATATGCGATATATACTGTTAGGCCTGCCCCTATCCCAATAGCAATATTGAAGCACATATCCATCTTTCTATAAAAGAACCAACCATTGATAAAGAATATTACGTGGATGAATTTGTATTTGATGATGATAAATTACTCACAGGAGAGAAAAGGAAGAAACTGCCCAACCGCGGGGGCAGTGGTATTTTAAGAGGTTTTAAAAAAGGCGATTTGCAAATTGCAGAACACAATATTATTTTAGGTCTTAATATCCCTAACTACCTGGAAACCATCAAAGGGGACAACCAATCAGGACTCCAAATTGGCGAAGATTAACCATCATTCACACCTTTTCATGCCTTTGGGCCAGACGAAGGTTCACGGGCCTGCCGGTTTGTAAATACCAACGCTATCACGGCATCGTTTATTTTGCAGGCAATAATACAAATTGGGCCAACATCAAAAAATGGCTTGGTTTTTTAGAGCAGCAAAGCATTGCAAAAAGTAAATACCTGAAAGCTTATTTTGTTTATGGTAGCAGCAACGATTACAGTAAAGACAAACGACAAAAAGAGTTAGAAAGCATTGGCATTGAACTAAATTTAAAAAATATTGCCCTCACTTTTGTTCCTTCATTTACCGACACAGAAAGCGAAGCAAACCTCAATAAGATTAATCCTGATGTAGCCAATACTTTTATTATTTACCGAAACAGAACAATCATTGACAAGTTCACCAACATCAACCCTACTAAGGAAAATTTTAAATTATTAGCGAAAGCACAGGACAACAATAAAGGTGACTATTTTGACTTAGAATAGCCAACGTATTCAGTTATCTGAACCATTTTGCAGATAAAGCATTCTTACAAAACTTAATCCTTTTTTTCACCATCAGCTGGCTCGTTGCTATTAACTGTTTTTTTCGCTGGCAAAGGTTTTGCCATCATTTTCCTGGCAACTTTTTCAATCGTTAAACCTTGCACGAGGATGCTGAAAATAACACACATATAAGTTGCAATCATCAATAATTCTTTAGACTGACCGGGTGGCAACGAAAGAACCAATGCAAGCGATAGCCCGCCACG
>JBBQQP010000254.1:0-5483 GCA_038215675.1 Chitinophagales bacterium
AACAGAACAAAACAGCAGGCGCATTGATTTTGTTTGTGACAAAACTGCGGGTATGAAAATGAGAATCCAGGATTTCGCTCCAGTAGGACAAAGCTATGTATTCCAAAAAAATGAGCTGTTTCAACTGAAGATAGAGCAGGACACCATTCATATCATTGGCTATTACAAATCGGACAAACCCGTACGATGGAGTAAAACACCCTATTATCTGAGTAAACCTTACCGGGTTACCATGCTACTTAACAATCTTTCCGGGTTGGCGGAATGTCTTCAGCAGAATCTGAATGAGTATGTAGGCAAAATAAACCTGGAATGGATGGAATATAGACAGGCAGGTAAAAAAGATAATTGGGGAACCCGTTTAAAAGCCACCTATAATGTATTGGATTCTTCAAAAAATACAAGGCTTAGCAATACATTACCGGGTAGAAAAATGAAATACCTGCTACCTTACATTAGCTTTGGAATTCAAAACATGCAAAATATTTTCACGCCTTCGCTGGCTGCCGGTATGGAATATTACTACACCCGCAACAATAATAAGGAGCGACATTTTTTGTTGTACGCCGACAACTATTTCTTCTTTAATAATAACCCGAATGACGGTAATAAAATACGGGTGAACACATTTGCAACATTTCAGTTAAAGAACATTTACAAACAAGTAAATGCCGGAGAAAAAGATCCAATAAAATACAATGAACAGTTTTCAATTGGTTATCTCGTAAACAGGAATGGAACCTATCTTGAAAAACACAGCTTCCGGTTGGGGTTCCCTGGTTGCAATTACAGAAATCTACAGGTGCTGCCCGGACTATTTTTCAATGATTTTTTCAGGCAGGTTTCGCCTTCTGTATCGCTGTCGGTATTCTTTGAATAGTAAATGCGTTGAATAATAAATGCAGTTACAAGGGAGTCTTAATATTTAAATTGAAATAAACGCATTGAATACACCTAGATAATTTTAACGTACTTTCATCACAACATTCTCATATCCGGTCTGCTACGGAAGCTGACAATATATCCCCAACGATTTGTGCAAATATTTCTTTATGCATGGTAAAATGGCTTGCCAATATTTCCGCGATGGCCGCCACTCTTACATTGGCAATTACCTGTTCTGTTGTACTTCTCCGTTTCTTGTTTTAAGCTACACCCAACTTTTCTTTAAATTTATTTGAAATGAAGATGCAAACATTCCAGGTAGAAAAACAGATCATGGACATGCAGCCAAAGCCTGTTCCTGAAAAAATAAAACAACCAATTATTTTGGCTATAATTGCTGCCCCGGACGTTCTGCCAATAAGGTTAATTAAAGATTTATTTAAAAATCTGTTGTATTATTTGACGTTTTGCATAAAGCTCGTGATTTCTTTATACCGCTTATTTCCAGGATTAAGAAACTGTGTGATCATAGGTATGTGCTTCTTGCGTTCTAAGATATAGTAAGGAGGGGTGTAACCAAGCTTCTTTAAATCTGCAACCAACAGTTCATTTCCCATTTTGATGGAAGGATAGGTTTTGCCACCAACATAAATCAGCATTGGCGGCATTCCTTTGTGAAGATGATAGACGGGCGAGCCCGCCTTCCAGTTATCTGGATTGTTGGTGAAGGTTTGGATGTAAGTATTGTCATCGGGATAATTTGCCTGTTTCAAAAAGCTATACATATCCAGCCCGGCAGCATCAATAAGGATGGTTCCTTTTATTGGATTGGCAATTCCAAGTTTAACAAAATAGTCATCCCTTACCGAAACCAGTGCGGCCAGGTGCCCGCCGGCGGAATGGCCCGAAACAAATATCTTATCCGGGTTACCGCCATACCGGGCTACATTTTCTTTTACCCATTTAACGGCTTTTGCCACATCCGTAGCCATTTCATCATAATTTGATTGTGGACTTTTTGGATAGTCAATCACGATAGTTACCACATCCTTTCTCGCCATCCGGTTTCCTAAAAAACTATACAGCGATTTTTTACCCGAATTCCAGGTGCCGCCATAAATAAAAACAAAGACATCTTTTGCGGCTGCATTTTTTCGTGGAGCAAATATATTTAACTCCTGTGCTGCCCTGTTTGTAGCTGTGTCCGCGTTTAGGTAGATAATATTTTTGGAACGACTTACCCTTTTGAATGCACAGCTCGTAAGCGTAAATGCCAAAACCGTAGTAATAATGAGCGGGATTAATCTGGAGATCAATGTATTGAATTGGGGTTAATAAAATGAGTAGTTGAAATTAAAACACCATGAATTGAAATATGTTTGATTCGATAAAAATACGAGCAAGGATTTGATTAATTTTTAAAATGAAAATTGTGATTGAAATTCAGGTGCTTCTTTTGAAAAAAACTGATAATTATAACATCATTTCATCCAATAGTTAGCGCAATAACTTCCTAACTTTGATACAAATTTGAATCAACGATGACTAAGCTTTCTGTAAACATTAATAAAATTGCTACCTTAAGAAACAGCCGCGGAGGCAACAATCCCGACCTTGTAAAAACAGCTCTTGACATTGAAAGATTTGGGGCGGAGGGCATTACAGTACACCCAAGGCCCGACGAGCGACACATTCGCTATGCGGATATACCTGATTTAAAAAGAAAAATCAGCACCGAATTAAATATTGAAGGCAATTGCACAGAAGAAAAATTTGTACAACTGGTACTTGCAAATAAGCCGGCACAAGTAACACTAGTACCCGATGTATTGGGGCAACTTACCTCCAACCATGGATGGAATACAATTGAACACAAGGATTACCTGGTGCGAATGATACGGATATTTAAAGAGGCAGGTATCCGCACCTCCATCTTTGTAGATCCGGTGGTTGAAATGGTTGAAGGCGCGGCTGCCACTGGCACCGACCGCATTGAATTGTACACCGAAGCATATGCGCTTTTATTTGCCAAAAGAAATAAACAGGCTGCCATTGAGCCTTATACTGCTGCTGCGATTAAAGCCAATGAGCTGGGTTTAGAAATCAACGCAGGCCACGATCTTGATTTACAAAATTTGCGTTTTTTTATGGAACATGTACCGGGTTTAAAAGAAGTATCAATCGGACATGCGTTGGTTTGTGATGCCATTTACCTGGGTCTTGAAAATACCGTTCAGTTGTATAAGCGACAGTTGAGTAATCCATATTAAACTCGACATAGTAATCTTGTAAAATATCAGGGCGTAGCAATGATAATTTATCCTGAATAACTTAAACTCACAAGGTTCTACATACAGGATTGAATTAGATAGCAAAAAAAATCCCTTCGCAATTAAACGAAGGGATTTTTTATAACAATAAAAATATCTTAACCCAGGTAAGCTTTCAAAGCTCCACTATAACGTGCTTTTTGCAAACGCTTGATGGCTCTTTCCTTGATTTGTCGGATGCGTTCTTTGGTCAAATCATATTTTTGACCAATTTGCTCAATGGTAACACCATTTTCTCCATCCAGGCCAAAATAAGCATTTACAATTTCTGCTTCTCTTGGACTCAATGATTTTAACACCCTGCGAATTTCATTTCTCAATGAATCGTGCATTACATCCTCATCGGTATCATCACCACCCTGTAGTAAATCACCCATGGCTACATCTTCTGCTTCATGCACAGGTGCATCAAGGGAAGTATGACGGGTATTACTTTGGAAAATATTGTTGATCTCGGTTTCACTCATCTCCAGTAATTCTGCTAATTCTTCAGTAGAAGGTTCCCGCTCATGTTCCTGTTCAAAGGCCATGTAGGCTTTATTAGCTTTGTTATAAGTACCAATTTTGTTTTGTGGCAAGCGGACTAATCTACCCTGCTCTGCCAACGCCTGTAGTATAGATTGGCGAATCCACCAAACAGCATAGGAGATAAATTTAAAACCTTTGGTTTCATCAAAGCGTTGTGCCGCTTTAATTAAGCCAAGGTTGCCCTCATTGATTAAATCACTAAGAGAAAGGCCCTGGTGCTGGTACTGCTTAGCCACAGATACCACAAAACGAAGATTGGCCTGCACCAATTTGTCCAACGCTCTTTGATCGCCCATTTTGATCTTTTGGGCCAAAATGGTTTCCTCTTCAGGAGTAATCATAGAAATTTTGGAAATTTCCTGCAAATACTTCTCCACCGCCTGTGAGTCACGGTTGGTAATTTGCGTTGCGATCTTAAGTTGCCTCATTGTGTTGAATTAATTTCAGAATATCTAACGTTTAGGAAAATTATTATTGGTAAAGTAATACAAAGGTCGGGTTAATTTACAAAATACTAAAAATCAGTTTGCAAAGTTACGAATCATATTTTATAATTCATAGTGCAATGATAAAAAGGTTAGAAAATTAGGATTTTGTCTCTTGTCCCACTAAGCAACCGAACCAAGGATAAAGGAGCTTTTAAGTGAACTTTATTCTTATTAATAAAAAGAAACCTATGAACAAATAACTGCATTTTACCAGGTTTCCTTCCACTACAATATTGCAAACCGCTTTTACTGCTATATTTGCCCGATGATTACAGATTTACGTTCCGATACTTTCACGAAGCCCTCTCCCGCCATGCTGGATGCCATGTTCAAAGCAAGTGTAGGAGATGATGTTTTTGGTGAAGATCCAACCATCAACCAACTGGAGTCAATGACTGCTGACTTATTTAATATGGAATCCGCCATATTTTGTCCGAGTGGCACCATGACGAACCAGATTGCCATCAAATGTCATACACAGGCAGGTGAAGAAATCATTTGCGATAAAATGAGTCATGTTTACATTTACGAAGGTGGCGGAATCGCATTCAACAGCGGGTGCCAGGTAAAAACACTCGCAGGTGACCGTGGAAGAGTAAAGGCGGAACAGGTTTTGGAAGCCATCAATCCAAACGATATCCACAAAGCCCCTACTTCGCTGGTGAGTCTCGAAAATACAGCCAATCGTGGCGGTGGCAGTTGTTATGATTTCACAGATTTAGAGGAAATAAAAGAAGCCTGTTTGAAAAATAACCTAAAACTTCACCTGGATGGAGCAAGGTTATGGAATGCTTTGGTTGCCAAAGGCGAAACACCCCGGCAATATGGCGAGCTATTCGATAGTATTTCAATTTGCCTCAGTAAAGGACTGGGTACCCCGGTTGGAAGTTTATTACTGGGTAACAAAAATTTTATACAAAAAGCCCGAAGGTTTAGAAAAGTATTTGGAGGAGGCATGCGGCAGGCGGGCTACCTGGCTGCGGCAGGTATTTATGCGCTGGAAAATAATATTGACCGGCTGGCAGATGATCACCATCACGCCAGGCAAATAGCAGAGGCTTTAACAAAAAAGGATTTTGTAGGTAAAATAATGCCGGTGGAAACCAATATCCTCATCTTCGAATTGATAGGCCGTTTTACTGCCAAAAGTTTTGAGACAGCATTGGCTGAATCAGGAATACTCACCATTGCCATTTCACCTACCCAGGTTAGAATGGTAACCCACCTGGATGTAACAGCAGACATGGTGCAA
>JBBQQP010000255.1:0-5448 GCA_038215675.1 Chitinophagales bacterium
TTACAGATGCAATGGCATAATCAACAGCGGATGCAAGGCCAACTCCACCGCCGACACATTTGCCATGGATTCTGCCAATGATAAATTTAGGGCACTTTCGCATCGCATTGATTACATTGGCAAATCCGGTAAAAAAACGCATTCCTTCTTCACGTGTTTCAATGTTAAGCAATTCATCGAAGGAGGCACCGGCGCAAAAAGTGCCATCCCCTTCGCTTCTCAATATGATAACTTTTGTGGCTTCATCTGTTCCTGCAAAATGAATTTCCTGGGTAAGTTTTTCCAAAATTTTTGCAGGTAATGAGTTGCGCTTTGGATGAAAAAATTCTATTGTGGTGATGCCCTTATGATTTTCGGTTTTTACATAGCCTTCGTTGATTTGCTGTATCATAGTTATAATTTTTTAGCTTAAAAATCTTGCTTCTTTACCATCGTTAAAATGGTCGCGACACCTACCAATGGCTCTTCGGTGGTATCCATCATTTCTACCAGCCATTTTACAATTCCTTTTTCTATGTCATCGCCTTTTTTATTCCCTTTACCCATTGTATCTCCAGATGGTTCCACCACTCGTCTATCATTGGGTAATTTTTCTTTGCAGGTAAACCGAATAAAAATTTCCGTACCGGGATAAACTGGTTTTGTGAACCTCAAATCATCAATACCATAATTTAACAGCACCGGGTTCTTTTCATAACCATCAACAAACAGACCTGCAGCAATACTCATGATGAAATAACCATGTGCTACCTGTTGATCAAACATAGTGCCTTCAAAATCGGTAGTTTTTAAATGGGCGTAAAAATGGTCGCCACTTAAATCAGCAAACCTGTTAATGTCCTCAGCAGAAATAATGCGTTTTTCGGTAATTATCTGGTCACCTATTTCAAGTGCTTCAAAATACTTTTTAAATGGATGTACACCCGGGTTTTTCCCTTTTGCATTGGGTTGATAAACGTTGGTGATGGCTGTAATGGTAGTGGGCGACCCCTGGATGGCAGTCCTTTGCAAGTAGTGTTTTACCCCTCGCAATCCACCCATTTCTTCACCGCCCCCCGCTCTGCCCGGTCCGCCATGCACCAATAACGGTAATGGTGAGCCGTGACCGGTGCTTTCCCTGGCACATTCCTGGTTTAGCACCAATATTCTGCCATGGTGAGTGGCGGCACTCAGTACATATTTTTTAGCAATTGCATTACTGGATGTTACGATGGAAGAACATAAACTTCCCTTTCCCATTTTGCTCAATTCAATGGCTTCTTCCAGATTTTTATACGGCATGATAGTGCTTACCGGGCCAAATGCTTCAATGCTGTGTACGTCATCAGAAGCAAAAGGTTGATCATTCAGAAGTAAAATTGGAGAAATAAAAGCGCCTTTATTGGCATCGGCATCTATCAGTAACACGCTATCCAGTGAGCCATAAATTATTTGCGACGTAGCCAGTAATTTTTGCACCTGTTCCTTCACTTCGTTTAGTTGTGTTTGTCCGGCCAGCGACCCCATCCTTACTTTTTCATTCAGTGGATTGCCGATGGATGTTTGTGCAAGGGAGCTGGCAATGGCTTTCCATACATCCTCCATTTTATTTTCTGGCACAAATATTCTGCGAATGCCCGTGCAACGCTGTCCAGCTTTTAAAGTCATTTCTTTACGCACTTCTTTTACAAAAATACCCCACTCGGGCATACCGGGATTTACATCATCACCCAGTACGATACAATTTAAACTATCTGCCTCCATTGTGAAGGGGACAGACTCACTCAAAACGGCAGGATTTGATTTCAGCATCAATCCCGTTTTTGCAGACCCGGTAAAAGTCACCACATCCTGTGAAGTAACATGATCCAATAAATCGCCGGCACTGCCACACACCAGTTGCAAAGCACCTTCCGGTAATATGCCAGATGCGATGATTTCCCTTACAACGGCCTCTGTTAAATAGGAGGTAACGGTGGCCGGTTTTACAATAGCTGGCATACCTGCCAGTAAGTTCACCGCAATTTTTTCAAGCATTCCCCACACCGGGAAGTTGAATGCATTGATATGAATGGCCACCCCTTCTTTGGGTGTAAGAATATGGGTACCCATGAAGGTATTGTGCAGGCTCAGGTTATGACTTTCGCCATCTATGCAAAACGTTTCATCCGAAAATTTTCTGCGTAGCGATGCATTTGCAAAAAGATTACCGATGCCGCCTTCAATATCCACCCAGCTGTCTGCTTTGGTGGCGCCGGTTTGGTAACTGATGGCATAAAATTGATTTAGGTGATTTCTTAGATGTATGGCCAGCGCTTTCAACATATTGCCACGTTCATGAAACGTCATTTTACGTAAAGCAGTGTTACCTGTTTTTCTGGCATAATTGGTAATAGCGGCAAAATTGAGGCCCCTTGTAGTAGCGTTTGCAATGGCTTCACCGGTTACGGCATTGAATAGCTGCTGTCCGTCGCCATCGCCTGTAATCCAGTGTCCGGTGATATAATTACCTAGTTTTTTCATGTGGCGAAATCGTTTATGTTACAAATTTACTATCCGAATGCCGAACAGATTTAGTAAATTTGAAGTAATAAAAAAATAACTATGAGTGTATTAGAAAAAAAAGCGCTTGCGTTTGAAAAGTTGGCAGCTCTAAATAATGAGGATGGAATTGATGCAATTTTAGCACATTTGGAAAAACTAAACACATCGGCAAAAAGCCATATTTTTAATTTGTCAAAACATGTTGAGTCGATAAGTGAACGATATGATGAAACTTTAAGGAAGCTGGCTCAATGATTTTAGTAGCAGACATATTACAAGTACACGAAATTCTAATTGAAAAGTATGGAGGTGGCAATGGGGTAAGAGATTTGGGCAGTTTGGAATCTGCGATCGCAAAACCATTTCAAACTTTTGATGGTAATGACTTATATGAAACAATTTTTGAAAAGGCTGCGGCTTTAAGTGAGAGTATTATTATCAATCATCCGTTTATTGATGGCAATAAAAGGACTGGTTTTGTATCAATGATTTCATTTGTAGAAAATGCTGGTTATATTTTAAATGCATCGCAAGATGAAGCCTATGATTTTACTATCAAAATTTCAACAGGACAAAAACGTTTCGAAGAAATAGTTGAATGGCTTAAACAAAACACAACAGCCGCTTAACCCAATTCAGCAGACAACCCAAACTGCTTTAGATGGTGTACCACATGTTTGTAATGCAACAATACCCAATCCTCAAAATTGAGATCGCCAAACACCGGATGCTGCGTAGTTAAGTTGGCTTCATTATTAAATAATTTAAGGAAATCCGTTATTTCTTTTTCAAGATCATTTACCGCATCTTTAAAACTTGCAAACTGCACTGGCATTGGATCTTCAGGTAATACAGGGGCCTTTGTATTTTCTCTGAATTCCTTTTCGCTGCGTAAAAATTCCTTAAAACCTGGTAGCTGATCTTCGGGAGTAACCAATGGAAAATGCAACTTATTAGTTGATACCCTAAAAAACCCAGACACATGCTCTACCATTTGCTGTGGGTTCATTTTACCCCATTTCATCAGGCCATCCTCTGGCAGGCTTTTTAAAAGCGGCACCAACCGGGTTGCTAGAAAATTAAGCTTTTGCTGATCCATACAATTATATTTGGATACAAAGTAAAACAAAAAGCAAGCCATTGAGGCTTGCTTTTATAGGAAAGATCAATATTTTTAGGCTAAAGCGGAATCAATTTCTTTGCATAAACCGCTGAATATTTCATCTACAGTTCCTTCACCCTTTACTGTAATTACTTTGTCAAACTTTTTGTAGTAATCAGCCACCGCGGCGGTTTTATTGTGGTACTCCGCAATTCTTGCCCTAATAACTCCTTCGTTGTTATCATCACTTCTGCCACTTGTTTCACCACGCTTTAACAACCGGCTTACCAGTTCTTCCTCAGTTACCTCCATTGCCAGCATCATTTTAATGGCAGTTTCTTTCAACTCAAGCAAATTATCCAATGCCTCTGCCTGGGCCGCGGTTCTAGGAAAACCATCAAACAAAAAGCCTTTTGCATCCGGGTTTGTTTCCAAAGCAGAACTGATCATGCCAATCACTACTGCATCCGGAACCAATTGGCCTTTATCCATTAAACTTTTCGCTTCAAGACCAAGGGGAGTTTTTTGTGCAATTTCCGATCTCAATAAATCGCCGGTGCTTAAATGCTTTAATCCATATTTTGCGATCAGTTTTTCACTTTGTGTTCCTTTACCGCTGCCCGGAGGGCCGAAGAGTATTAAATTCAACATATGTAGTAACTTCCTTTGTTAAAAACAAATATAAACCACCATCGTTAAAATTCCTTTAACAATTTTTGTAAATTATTGGAAAACCATGATTTCTTTTTAAACGTAACTTTAAAAAACCATTATCGTTTTAAACTGTTAAGTAATCATGAAAAAGACCCTTGGTATATTCGCCGCAATGCTGTTCTTATTAATAGGATGCAATACCGCACAAAATAAAAAACCTGTAAATAGTATGGATTCTGTAACCAATACAAATCCGTATTATTCAAAATTGGATACGGGCAAAGTCAATCTCAGTAACGAACAGTGGAATAAAATCTTGCCAAAAGAAGTGTATGAAATTGCCAGGCAAAGAGGAACTGAGCGGGCTTTTACAGGTAAGTACAATACCCATAGTGAGGTAGGAACCTATTACTGTGCAGTTTGTGGCAATGCACTTTTTTACAGCAATGGAAAATTTGAAAGCAGTTGCGGCTGGCCAAGTTTTTTTGAGCCCATCACCAAGGGAAGCATCATCTACGCACCTGATAATGCATATGGCATGCAGCGCACAGAGGTAATGTGTGGCAGGTGCAAATCTCACTTGGGGCACGTATTTGAAGATGGTCCACCGCCCACAGGTTTAAGGTATTGTATTAACTCAGTGATACTCGACTTCGACAAAGCAAAGAAAGCTGCCGAAAGTTTTAAAAAATAAGATTTATAGATATAGAAGGCGCATTTTTGAAAGTCTAAAAATTAATTTAAAAGTGAAACGACCTGCTTGTTAAATGCCGGATGCTCATCAGTCTAAAGAAGTGTAGCCGGCATTACTTATAATCCGCAATTTGTAATGCCGTGCATAATCGACTGACCTGCGCAATCGCAAAGTTTGTTGCACCGATACTTTTAAATATTGAAACTTGTTGCAGCAATAACATAATCACCCTTTAAAACAAAGAAACAATCATCATTTATTATCTTCAGATATTTCACCCGCTTTGTGTACCAAACATATTCAATCATCAAAAAGTCGAATATCCAACTTTGCTTCCATCCATAATTTTTCTTTGGTAGCATCCCTGTTTTTTAGCAACTTCATCCACTAAACCAAGTTTAATGAGAAAATTGAATATCCTTCTGGTGCTAGTTATGTGCACCAATCTTTTAAATGCCCAAAAAATTTCTACCAA